>DASXZS010000203.1:0-14050 GCA_036501785.1 Acidimicrobiales bacterium
GCGGTCGACACCTCGGCCTGGAGCTGCGGGGAGCCGAAGTCGCACTGGGCCAGGGCGCCGGTCGGCTGGGGCAGGTTGGTGAGAAAGCCGCGGATGGTGATCCCGCCGACGGTACGGTCGAACCAGGCGGTGTAGTGGGCGCTGAGCGGTCTGGACTCGATGGCGGGCGCGGCCGTACTGACGCCGCCGGCGCCGGCGCTGGACGCGTTCGACGCCCCACTCGAGCCGGAACCCGGCGCGGTGGCGGTCTGCGCCGGCGGCGAAGTGGAATGGTTGGACACCGCGTAGCCGATGGCGCCGCCGGCGACCAGGGCCGCGGCCACTCCCACCGAGGTGAACCGCAGCCGCCGGCGCCCGGCCCGGGCCACGATGGCCCGCAACTCGTCGGGGCCGGGCGCGGCGCCCGCCGGGCCCTCCCCGCCCACGCCGAGAAGATCGTGCACCGGGATGTCATCGGGTTCCATACCTGTTACAAACCCGTCACCGGCCGGTTTCGCGTAGTGGAATCTCGAAACAACGGTCCTCGATGGCGCCCAAGGCGTAGGCCGGGTAGAAGCCGGCGTATAGGGACCGGCACCGCTCGCTCCACTCGACCGCGGCCGGGTCGGCGTGGATGCGCCGGTGCACCTGCAGGATCCCGCCCTCGAACACCCGGTATTCGCCCCAGCTGCCGGGGAAGTCTTTGGCGCACCCCACCTCGACCCACGGGACGGGTCCGGTGGACGCCAATCGCCGCACATGGTTGCGGTGGGTGTGCCCGGCGAAGTAGCCGACGATCGCCCGCCGTCGGGCCACGACCTGGGACAACCGCTCGGTGCTGGCCGCGGTCAAGCCGCTGTCTGCGAGGGCGTCGGGGCCGAACAGCTGCTCGAGGCCCTTGTCCTCGACCGCCATCGGATGGTGCCCGAAGACCATCACCGGCCGGTCCGCCCCCGCCGCCAGGTCGTCGAGCCACTCGGCCTGCTCGGCGTCGATCTCGCCTCTCACCCAACCAGACCGGGACGTGTCGAGCACTGCCAGCGTGACACCGTCGAGCGAGGTCGCCTGGCAGGCGGGCGGAGCCGGCAGCCCAGTACCGCCCGCCGGGTTGTCATGGTTGCCCCGGGTGACGAGCAGCCGCCCTGCGAACGCGGCCGCGTAGACATCGAGGAACTGCTGGTACTCCTCGACCGTCCCGCTGGTGGTCAGGTCGCCCTTGGCCACGACCGCGTCGGGCACCAGGCAGGTGATCTCGGCCGCGGCGGCGGCGTTCATCGTCCGCGGGTAGGGATCCTCGCCGGGCGCCGCGCTCAAGACCGGGCCCACGTCGAGCCCGGCGACATAACCGCAGCGGGTCTCGCCGAAATGAACGTCGTTGACAGTGGCGATGGTGGCCAAGCGCGCCCCGGGCGGCCGGGCCAGCGTCCGCACCGACGTTCCGCCCAGATCATGCTCTACGCCGGGTTGCAAGCCCTCGTAGCGGCGGGCCTCCACCCCATCGAACAGCACAGCCTCGTCGTCTGCGACGGTGGCCAACTCGACCGGCATGCGTCTTTTTCCCCTAGGACGGCAGGGTCAGCCAGGGCCGCTCCCGGCGCGCGGTCTGCGGCCGCGACCACCACCGGCCCGAGAAGCGCCACGGGCTGGGCCCCGGCGCCGCCAAAGGGGCCACCACGACAGGGCGGGGCCAGGCCATCTCGACGGCGGCCACGATGGCGGCCAGCTCCTCGGGGGTGGGGTCGTTCACAGGGGGACGTTGCCGTGCTTGCGCTTCGGCAGCTCCTCCCGCTTCGAGCGCAGGAGGTCGAGGCTGCGGGCCAGCACCTTGCGGGTATCGGCCGGGTCGATGACGTCGTCCACGTAGCCCCGCTCGGCCGCCAGGTAGGGGTTGGCGAACCGCTCGGTGTATTCCTCCACCAGCTGGGCTCGCCGGCCGGCGGGATCGGTCGAAGTGGCCAGCTCCCGGCGGTACACGATGTCGACGGCGCCCTGCGGCCCCATGACCGCCAACTCGGCGGAGGGCCAGGCGAAGGCCAAGTCGGCGCCGATGGACTTGGAGTTCATGACCACGTAGGCGCCGCCGTAGGCTTTGCGGGTGATGATCTGGATGCGAGGCACGGTGGACTCGCAGTAGGCGTAGAGCAGTTTGGCCCCGTGCCGGATGATCCCGCCGTACTCCTGGTCGGTGCCCGGCATGAAGCCCGGCACGTCAACGAATGTCACCAACGGGATGTTGAAAGAGTCGCAGGTGCGCACGAACCGGGCGCCTTTCTCCGAGCTCTCGATGTCGAGCACCCCGGCCAGCACCTGTGGCTGGTTGCCGACGATACCGACGACGTGCCCGTCGATGCGGGCGAACCCGCATACCAGGTTCATGGCCCACAGGGCGTGGTACTCGAAGAAGTCACCCCCGTCGACAACTGCCGCGATGATCTTCTTGATGTCGTAGGGCTGGTTGGGAGTCGCCGGGATGAGCTGGGCCACCTCGGGCACGGCCCGCTCGGGGTCGTCGCCGGTGTCGACGCGGGGCGGTTCCTCGAGGTTGTTGGCGGGAAGGAAGCTGAGCAGGTACCGGACATCGTCGAGGCAGCCCTTTTCGTCCGCGCCCACGAAGGTGGCCACGCCGGACTTGGTGGCGTGGGTCAGGGCCCCGCCCAGCTGCTCGAGGGTCACTTCCTCGCCGGTCACCGTCTTGACGACGTCTGGCCCGGTGATAAACATTTGCGACGTCTCGCGCACCATGAAGATGAAGTCCGTCATGGCCGGGCTGTACACCGCCCCGCCGGCGCAGGATCCCATGATCACGCTGATCTGGGGCACCACGCCCGAGGCGTCGACGTTGCGCTTGAAGATCCCGCCGAAGTAATGGAGGCCCACCACCCCTTCCTGGACCCGGGCCCCGCCGCCGTCGTTGATGCCGACCATGGGCACCCCGAGGGACGTGGCCAGGTCCATAATCTTGTGGACTTTCTCCCCGAACACCTCACCCAATGAGCCCCCGTTGACGGTGAAATCCTGCGAGAAGATGCAGACTTTCCGGCCATCAACGGTCCCGAAGCCGGTCACGACCCCGTCGGTATAGGGCCGCTTGTCGTCGGGCAAGCCCGGGGCCCGGGTACGCGCCAGCATGTCGAGCTCCTGGAAGGATCCCTCGTCCAGCAGGTAGTCGATCCGCTCCCGGGCGGTCATCTTGCCCTTGGCGTGCTGACGCTCGATGGCGTGCGGCGGGCCGGCGTGGAGGGCCGCCTCCTTGCGGCGGGCGAGTTCCTCCAGGCGTTCGGTCATGGGGTGAGCTGACATCGCAAGGTCAAGGCTACCCGCAGTCGTCCCGGGCGGCCGCTGGCGGCAGACTGCACCGGTGACCACCCGCGTGCCGATCGCCACCGAGCCGCCGGCCAGCCGCTGGGCCTTCCCGAACGATCCGGCCCGGCTGGCCCAGGCCGCCGGCGACAGCGAGGTGGTCGGGGTCGGCGCGGATATCGAACCGGGCACGCTGCTGGCGGCCTACCGGTCGGGGGTCTTCCCTATGCCGGCGCGGCGGGGGATGATGGCCTGGTGGTCACCGGACCGGCGCGGCGTCATCCCGCTGGATCCGCAAGGCGGCCTGCGGGTGAGCCGGTCGCTCCGCAAGTCGTGCGCCCAGTTCGACATCCGGGTGAACACCGCCTTCGAGGAGGTGATCGACGCCTGCGCCGACCGGCGCCGGCCCGGGGCCTGGATCGACAGGAGCATCAAGGCCGCCTACCGTCGTCTCCACCAGCTGGGGTGGGTGCACAGCGTGGAGGCCTGGGACCACTGCGGCCAGCTGGCCGGCGGCCTCTACGGCGTGGCCATCGGCGGGCTGTTCGCCGGCGAGTCGATGTTCCACCGGCAGACCGACGCCTCCAAGGTGGCCCTGGTCGAACTGGTCTCCCTCTTGCGGGCCGCCGGCGTCGAAGGACGGCTGCTCGACGTGCAGTGGGCCACCCCCCACCTGGTGTCACTCGGGGCGATCGAGGTCAGCCGGGCCCGGTACCACGAGCTGCTGGCGGAGGCCCTGCGCCGGCCCCAGCCGGCGATCTTCGGCGGCGGCTAACGCCGCGACCAGGCCAGCCGGTCGGCCCGCTCGGCGAGGCTCGACGAGTCGAGTTCGCCGGCGGCCAACGCCGCGAACCCTTCCCGCGGTCCGCTCCAACGCAGTTCCTCGACGCCGGCGATCACCGGCGGCGTAGTCCGCAAGGTGGCCAGATCCCGGAACAGCAAGGCCAGGTCCCGCTGCGCGGCCAGGGTCACGGCCAACCCGGCCACCCCCCGGATCGGCACGTCCCACTGGCCCGGCGCATCCGGTATGGCCTCGAGGTGCTCGTAGCGGGCCAGCACCGCGGCGGTGGTCTTGGCCCCCCACCCGGAGAGCCCGGGGAAGCCGTCTGCGCTGTCACCTACGAGGGCCAGGTAGTCCGGGATCGACTCCGGCCCGACGCCGAACTTGGCCCTCACCCCGACCTCGTCGATGACCACGCCTTTGCGCCGGTCCATTTGCACCACTCGTTTCCCGACCACGCACTGGCCCAGGTCCTTGTCCGGGGTACAGATGATCACCTGCGACACCGCCGGATCCGAGGCGGCCACCGCCGCCGCCGAGGCCAGAGCGTCATCGGCCTCCAGCTCCACCATCGGCCACACCGCCACCCCCATCAGCTCCAGCGCCTCCTCCAGCAACCCGAATTGCCCCATCAACAGCGGGTCCACGCCGGCTCCGGTCTTGTACCCGGGCCACATGTCGTTGCGAAAGGACTCGATCACGTGGTCCGTGGCCACGCCCACGTGCGTCGCCCCGTCACCGAGCATGCCCAGGACAGACGACAGAACACCGCGCACGGCGGCCACTTCCCGGTCCGCGCCGTTGCGGTGGGAAGGGACTCCGAAGAAGTGGCGGAACAGCTCGTAGGTTCCGTCGACGAGGTGGACCTGAATGACGACACGGTAGCTGCCTAGCGTGGCTGGGTGACCTGGCTCCTCTGCGACTACGGCGAAGTGCTGTGCCTGCCCCCCACCGCCGAGGACCGCGCCCACCTGGCGGCCATCGCCGGCTGGGATCCGGCCCGGGGCGACTTCTGGTCCGCCTACTGGGTCGACCGGCTCGCCTACGACCGAGCCGACCTCACGGCCGCCGAGTACTGGGCCGGCGTCCTCGGCCGCCCGCCGGCGCCGGACCAGCTGGATCGGTTGACCGCGGCCGATGCCGCCGGATGGCTGCACCCCAACCCACTGACCATCGAGGCGGTCCAGCGGGCTGGCCGGCGAGGGCTGCTCCTGGCCATCTTCTCCAACGCGCCCATCGAGGTGGCCCAACGGATCGACGCCGCACCGTGGCTGGCTCCTTTCACCAAACGGTTTTTCAGCTGCTACCTGCGGGCCGTGAAGCCCGAGCCGGGGGCCTACCAGGCGGTCCTCGAGGGCCTCGCCGCCCGCCCGGAGGAGGTGGTGTTCTTCGATGACAAGCCGGCCAACGTGGCCGGGGCGGCGGCGGTCGGCATCGACGCCCGGCTGTTCGAGGACCCGGCCCAGCTCGATGCGGTCAGTGCAGGATCAGCTTGAGGGCGAGGATGCCCGCCCCGAGGAGGGCGCAGATGGCGACCTGCCCGGCCAGGGCCGCGGGCCGGAGTCGCCCCCGCCGGGCGGCCGCCACCTCGAAGAGGACCAGGAGGGCGACCGCGGCGATGAGGGCGGCCAGCACCGCACCCGAGGTGCCGGCGCCCGCGACGCCGGCGAGCAGCAGGACGACGAGCGGCACGAAGGCGCCCCGGAGGAGGGCCAGCTCGTGTCCAGCCGCGTGGCCGAGCTGGCGGGGCGACCACGGCTGGCCCGACTGCAGGCGGTGGGCCACCGCGGCCCCGTAGGAGTGGGCCAGCCAGACCACCACGAGGACCGCGACCACCGCCCCGGCCGCCTCCGGCAGGGTCTCGTGACGGCTGCTCTCGGCCGCCAGTAGGGCCCCGGCGGTGATGATCCCGTCGACGTGGGCGGCCGGGTTGTCCTCGGGCACGAGGTACCCGGCGATCCGGGCCAGCCTCGATGGCACGCGGTGCTACGGCTCGAGGGTCAGGACGTCAGCGCCGTCCTCGGTCACCACCAGAGTGTGCTCGAACTGGGCCGTGCGGCGCCCGTCAGCGGTGACGGCCGTCCAACCGTTGTCCCACATCTTCTCCCGCCAGCCGCCCATGGTGATCATGGGTTCGATGGTAAAAGTCATGCCCGGCTGCATGACGGTGGCGGCTTCCGCCGTGAAGTAGTGGGGGACGTTGGGGGGGATGTGGAACTGCTCGCCGATGCCGTGACCCACGAACATGCGCACCACGCCGTAGCGGTGGGCGTGGGCGTGCGACTCGATGGCCCGGCCGATGTCGGAGATGGGGCGTCCCGGCCTGACCGCGGCGATGCCCAGGTCCCGGCACTGTCGGGTGACCTCGACCAACATCCGCGAGTCGGCGTCGACTTCGCCCGCACCGAAGGTGGCGTTGCAGTCACCGTGCACCCCGTCGAGATAGGCCGTGACGTCGATGTTGACGATGTCGCCGTCCTCGAGGGGCCGGTCGTCGGGGATGCCGTGGCAGATGACCTCGTTGACGGAAGTGCAGATGGACTTGGGGTACCCGTGATAGTTGAGGGTCGACGGGAAGGCGCCGCGCTCGATGTAGGCCTGGTGGGCGATCCTGTCAAGCTCCTCGGTGGTCACGCCGGGCGCCACAGCTGCCCCGGTGACCGCCAGCACCTCGGCCGCCACCCTTCCGGCCACCCGCATCCGGGCGATGACGTCCGGGGCTTTGACCATCGGTTCGTCCCGGCGGATGGGCGCGCCGCTGACGGCGTAGTGCGTGGGTGGGATGTGGGCGGGGACGGTGCGCATGGGGCTCACCCGACCGGGGAGCACCCGGCCTTCGGAGGCGCGGTGGCAGCGCTTGTACTTGCGGCCGCTGCCACACCAGCACGGGTCGTTGGATTTGAGGAGGTGTACCGGCGGCGCAGTGGTCGCGGTCGGCGCGGTCGTCGAGCGGGTGGTCATTCCTGGACCAGTTCGATGAGGGTGCCGAAGGCGGTCTTGGGATGCAGGAAGGCCACCGTGGTCCCGCGCGATCCCGGCCGGGGCTCGGCATCGATGGCCCGGGCGCCGGCGGCGAGGGCTTCCTTGAGGGCCGTGGCGCAGTCCGCCACCCGGTAGCCGACGTGGTGGAGGCCCTCTCCTTTGTTGTCGAGGTACTTGGCCACTGGCGAGTCGGGGCGGATGGGCGTGAGCAGCTGGATATAGGAGTCAGCCACTTTCAGCAGGGCTTCCTCCACGCCGTCGCGCTCGACGACCTCCCGATGGGCGACCGAGGCGCCGAAGGCGTCGGCGTACCAGGCCACCGCGGCATCCAGGTCCCGGACGGCGATCGCCACGTGGTCGACTTCGGTGAGACCCATGCGAATAAGGGTAACCGCCGGGGCCAGGGTGCAGTTCTGGACTGGCCCCTCGTAGACTCGGGACATGCCTGGATCCGTGATTGTTGCCGGTGCCCGTACCCCGATCGGGAGGTTGTCCGGAGCCCTGGGCTCCTTCGCCGCGGCCGACCTCGGGGCCGTCGCCATTCGAGCCGCCCTGCAGCGGGCCGCGACCGAACCGGAGGACGTCGACTACGTCATCATGGGGCAGGTGCTCCTCGCCGGCACCGGTCAGGTACCCGCCCGCCAGGCGGCCACGGCCGCCGGGATCCCTATGACCACGCCGGCTTCGGTGGTCAACAAGGTGTGCCTTTCCGGTCTCAACGCCATTTACCAGGCCGACCTGATGATCGCGGCCGGGGACGCCGAGGTGATCGTGGCCGGCGGGATGGAGTCCATGACCGCGGCCCCGCACCTGCTGCTCGGGGCCCGGCAGGGGTACCGCATCGGCGACACCACCCTGCACGACGCCCTCATGTACGACGGTCTGGAAGACGCCCACAGCCATGAGGCCATGGGCCTCGACAGCGAACACTACCTCCCGCAGTTCCCGGCGGTGACCCGGGAGCGGCAGGACGCCTTCGCGGCCCTGTCGCACGAACGAGCGGCCCGGGCGACCAAGGACGGTCTCCTGGCAGCCGAGATCACCGCGGTGGAAGTGCCCCAACGCAAGGGCGACCCTCTGCTCGTCGAGACCGACGAGGGCATCCGGCCCGGCACCACGCCCGAGTCGCTGGCCGCCCTGCGGCCGGCCTTCGTCCGGGACGGTTCGATCACGGCTGGCAACGCTTCGCAGATCTCGGACGGGGCATCTGCGGTCGTCGTCATGTCCGAGGCGGCTGCCGCCCGCCGCGGCGTGACCCCGCTCGGGCGGGTGGTCAGCTACGGCATGGTCGCCGGCCCGGATACCTGCCTCATGACGCAGCCGTCCCGGTCTACCAGCGTGGCCCTGGAGAAGGCCGGGCTGTCCGTAAGCGACGTCGATGTCTACGAGTTCAACGAGGCCTTCGCCGCGGTCGTCCTCGGTTCCGTCGACGACCTCAGCCTGCCGCTCGATGTGGTCAACCCCAACGGCGGCGCCATCGCCCTGGGCCACCCCATCGGGGCGTCCGGGAACCGGCTGGCCCTCACCCTCCTGCACGAGCTGCGCCGGCGGGGCGGCGGCCTCGGCGTCGCCGCCCTGTGCGGCGGGGGCGGGCAGGGCGACGCCCTGGTCGTGCGGGCGGGCTGAGGCGGACTGAGGACCGGCACTGAGCCCCGTCGGGAGGGCCCCGGCCATGCAGATCGCGGTGATCGGGGCCGGCGCCATCGGGGCGGTGGTCGCGGCCGCCGGCTGCGACTCGGGTCATGAGGTGACGGTCTGCACCCGCACGCCGATCAGCACCCTGACCCTCGAGCGCGACGGAGCCCACCGCAGCCTGCCCGTCACCATCGTCGCCGACCCGACCGACCCGTCGCTGCAGCCGATCGACGTGGTCTGGGTCACTACCAAAGTCGGCGACACCGCCGGAGCGGCGCCCTGGCTGGCCCGCCTGTGCGGCCCCGACACCCTGGTGGCCGCCGCCCAAAACGGACTGGACCACCACGCCCGCCTCGCCCCCTACGTCCAGAACGGCTGGGTCGTGCCCGCCCTGGCCTACCTCGCGGCCGAACGGGTCGGCCCCGGACGGGTCGTGCACCTGTCGGGAGACCGGGTCGTGGTACCCGCCGGCGAGGCCGAGACCCGGCTGGCCCGCGCCGCCGCCACCGGGCTGGTGGTACGGGGCGTGCAGGACATGCAGACGGCGACCTGGCGGAAGCTGCTCGGCAACCTGGTGGCCAACCCCATCACCACTCTCACCCTCCGCCGCATCGACGTCATGCGGGACCCCGGCATCGCCGACCTGGCCCGCGGCCTGCTGCTCGAAGCGGTGCAAGTGGGCCGGGCCGAGGGCGCCCACCTCGGCGACGAGGACGTGACCGCGGTCCTCGATGGCACCCGGCAATACGGCGACCGCACCGGCAGTTCCATGCTGTACGACCGCCTGGCCGGCAACCCCCTCGAACACCAGCATCTCACCGGCGAGGTGGTCCGCCGGGCGGCCCGGCACGGCATCCCCGTCCCGCTCAACGCCGCCGTGCTGGCGCTGCTCGACGCCCTCGACCGCGGCGCCAAGGCCCCGCCGGCTGAGCCGGCGTAATCGGCCAGCTCCCCCGCCCAGCCTCAGTCGGCCAACTCCGGCCGGCCCAGCCTCAATCGGCCAACTCCCGCCGGCCCTCGAGGGCCCGGCCCAACGTGAGCTCGTCGGCGTACTCCAGATCCCCCCCGACCGGCAGCCCACTGGCGATACGGGTCACCTTGATCGGCAGGGGCTTGAGCAACGACGCCAGGTACAGGGCTGTCGCATCCCCTTCAATGTTGGGGTTGGTGCACAGGATCACCTCGGTCACCCCCTCGCGGTCCAACCGGGCCAGCAGCTCCCGCACCCGCAGCTTGTCCGGCCCGATGCCGTCGATGGGGCTGATGGCGCCCTGCAGCACGTGGTACAGGCCCCGGTATTCACGGGTCTTCTCCACCGCCACCACATCCCGCGGCTCCTCGACGACGCACACGACGGTCGGGTCGCGGCGGTCGTCGCGGCAGATATCGCACTCCACACTGCCGGCGTCGCCCTCCGGCGCCCCTTCGGCGATGTTGAAACAGCGCCGGCACCACGACACCCGGGCCTTGACGACGCTGATCGCCGTCGCCAACCGCAGGGCATCGTCGGCCGAGAGCTTCAACAGGTGAAAGGCGATCCGCTGCGCCGACTTGGGCCCGATCCCCGGCAGTCGGCCGAGTTCGTCAATGAGATCCTGAACCGCCGCGGCGTACATCGCGGTAACTGACCGACCTCCTCGGCGGGCGAGCGCCTCCAAACGGGCGCCGGTCCAGGGAGGTTACCCGGACCGCTTCCCCGAGCGGTGGGTCCTACGAACCCAGCAGGCCTCCCAGGCCACCGCCCAGATCGAACCCACCGAGGGCCTGGGCAGCCTCTTGGTGCGCCTGCTCCACCACATCGCGAAGGGCCGCCAGGATGAGGTCCTGCAGCAGGTCGAGGTCCTCAGGGTCGACGACGGAAGGATCGATCGTCACCGCTTCGAACTCCAGGCTGCCGGTCGCCCGGACCCGCACCGCGCCCCCGCCGGCGGACCCCTCCAGCACCTTGGCGGCCGCCGTCTCCTGGGCCTGCTGCAGGTTCTGCTGCACCTCGCCCAGCCGCGACAACAACGCCCCCAGGTCAGGAACCGATTGCTCTTCGCCACTCACGGCGACACCTCCTCGGCTCCGGGGAAGGCTTCCAGCAGGCGCTGCTCCGGTGACACCACCGCCGCCGGGGCGTCTTGCAGCTCCGCCAGATCGATGGCCCCGGGATCGTCGAGGTCGGGCTCGAGGTCGCTCGGGGCGCCCGAGCCGGCGGCCGGCGCCACCGCCTCGTCGAGCACCAGCCGCAGCGGCACCTGGCATCCGAAGTGGGCGGCCAAGGCCGCCTCCACCTCAGGCCGGTTGGGCTCGGCCCGTCCCAGCAGGCCCTTGTCTGGGACGGCGAAGATGGCGGCCGACTCGTCGACGCCGACAAAACGGCCGGCAGAGAGGTACACCTTGACCGCCGGGCGCAGCTCCGGGAGGATCTGGTCGCCCCACGCCATGGTCAGCGCCTCCCTGGTGGGCAGGGACGCCGGCGCCGGCGAGGAAGCGGCGGGCGGGGCGGGGGCGGCGGGCGGCGGCGGTGTGGCTGGCGGAGGGAGGGCGGACGCTGGGGCCATCGGGGAGGCGGATGCCGGCTCTTGCCCGTCGCGCGGCCGGCGGTGGGCTCCCAGGGCGGACTGCGGGGTGGCGGCCGTGACCGGCGGGGGGGCGCCGGCCGGCGCCGGCGGGCGCTCCGGGGGAACCGGCGGTGGGGTGGAGCGGACCGCGGCGATCGGCGGGGTGCCGGAGTCGCCCCTTTCATCAACCAGCCGTTCCAGACGCTCGAGGCGCTCCAGCAGGGCGGCCCGGCTGTCGTCGGCGTCCGGGGCCGCCAGGCGGACCAAGGCCACCTCCAGGGTGATGCGGGGGTCGGGTGCCTCTCGCATGTCGATCAGGGCCTGGCCGATGAGCTCCATGGCCCGCACCAGGGCGGGTGTGCCCAGCCGACGGGCCTGGGTTTCCACCTCGACGACCGCGTCGTCGGGAAGCAGCACCAACGACCGGGCCTGAGTGGCGAGGAAACCGTTACGCAGGTGCTCGAGCAGATCGGTGCCGAGCCGGCGGGCGTCCCGTCCAGATGAGCTGGCTTCCGCCACCTCCTGCAGCACCCGGCCAGGGTCACGCTCGGCGAGAGCGTCGACCAGGTTGGCGAGCATGGTGGCTTCGTCGTCGATGCCGCCGGCGGCCGCGACCTGGTCGAGCGCCGACAGGGCGTCGCGGGCGGAGCCGTGGCCGCGCCGGACGACCAGATCGATGGCCTCGGGCGGGATGTCGAGGGCGGCCCGGGCGGCCACGTCCCGCAGCAACGACGCCAGCACGTCCGCGCCCAGCAGGCGGAACTCGAAATGCTGGGTGCGGCTGCGGATGGTGGGCAGCACCTTTTGCGGGTCGGTGGTGGCCAGCACGAAGATGACGTGACCGGGTGGCTCCTCCAGGGTCTTGAGCAGGGCGCTCGCCGCGGCCGAGGTCATCTGGTGGACCTCGTCGATGATGTACACCTTCCACCGGCCTGGCGTCCCGAGCGCCACCCGACCCAGGAGATCCCGCATCTCGTCGATACCCCGGTTGGTCGCCGAGTCGAGCTCCTGCACGTCAAGCGACGACCCCTGCCGGATCGCCACGCACGACGGGCAGGTGCCGTCCGGCTCTCCGTCCTCGGGGTGCTCGCAGTTGAGCGCCATGGCCAGGATGCGGGCGGTGGAGGTCTTGCCCGTGCCCCGCGGTCCGCTGAACAGGTAGGCGTGTGCCACCTTCCCGTCTCGCACCGAGTGGCGCAGGGCCCGGGTCACGTGCTCCTGTCCGAGCACGTCCGCGAACCGCTGCGGGCGGTAGCGCCGGTACAGCGCCTGGTAGGGGGCAGCAGCGTCGTCAACCACGGCCACCCAGCCTACGACAGGGGTGCGACCGTGGCGGCGGGGCCGGCGGGAGCCGGCGGGGGCCGGCGGGGCGGCGGGGCCGGCCGCTCGCCCCCCCACGAAGGAGGTCGGGAGCCCGGCGCGACGGTCAGGCTGATCTGCGGCACACATAAGCGATCCGCTGAGAGCTGCTGCCGTCAGGCCCTGACTCGGTTCACGGGTGCTCGGTTGCGCAGGACCCGACCGCCGCGCCCGGCGCCCGGCCTCGTAGCCAACACGATAGCGTAGGGGACTCACCTACGAGGAGGGGTGCGAGAGCGGCCGAATCGGCACGATTGGAAATCGTGTGTGGGGCAACCCACCGTGGGTTCAAATCCCACCCTCTCCGCTCGAAAACCGCCGGCCGGGACAGGTGCCGGCGGGACCCGGCGTTTACCGGAGCTGACGACCCGGTCCGCTTGCGGCCGCGGTCCGGACAGAGTCCGGGGACCGCTGGGTCATTCGTTCAGTAACATTGCAGTTCGGAGAGCCTGCGCGAGGGCAGCGGGCCGGGCGCAGGAAGGGGCAGGGTGCGCAAGAGCGGGCTGACGGGCGAGTCACTCGCCGACGGCCACACCGCCGCGCCGGAGCCCGCGGCCGCGGCCCCCGCCGGGGCCGGGGCCGCGAGCCGCCTTGATATAGAGCCAGCCGTCACGCTCGGCCGCGCCCTGCTCGCCAACCTTCACCATGTCCTGCTGGGGGCCGCGGCGGCCCCGATCGCGGCCGCGGTGGCAGCCCTGTCCGGTGGGCACTTGCTCATCGAGGATGTGCCCGGGGTGGGCAAGACCGTGCTGGCCCGGGCCCTGGCTCGGTCACTGGGGAGCGAGCTGTCACGCGTTCAGGGCCACCCTGACCTGCTGCCATCGGACGTCACGGGCGTGTCGGTTTTCTCGCCCGATACCCGTATCTGGGAGTTCCGGCCCGGACCGGTGTTCGCCCATGTCGTGCTGGTCGACGAGCTCAACCGGACGCCCCCTCGTACCCAGTCCGCTCTCCTGGAGAGCATGGAGGAGCAGCAAGTCAGTGTCGACGGACGGTCGTGGCCCCTCCCCCGCCCGCACATGGTGATCGCCACCCAGAACCCCCAGTCCCAGCGGGGGACGTTCCCACTGGTCGAGAGCCAACTCGATCGCTTCGCCATCGCCACGGCCATCGGGTACCCCGACGCCGCCACCGAAGCCCAGTTGGCGCTCCATCAGGGCGGGACATTCGCCCTCATGAACCTGGCCCCGGTGTGCACAACGGACGGCTGGCTCGAGGCCCAGCAGGCCACCGAGTCCGTCACGGTCACGGCGGCGGTGGCCACCTACGCCGTCGACCTCTGTCGGGCCAGCCGGACGGCACCGGGAGTGAGGATTGGCGCCAGCCCCCGCGCCGCCATCTGGCTCATTCGCGCCGCCCAGGCCCATGCGGTGCTGTCGGCCCGGAGCTACGCCACGCCCGACGACGTCAAGGCCGTGGCGGCCGGTTGCCTTGGGCATCGCCTCATCACCGACGATGGCGAGGACGG
>DASXZS010000204.1:0-14329 GCA_036501785.1 Acidimicrobiales bacterium
CACCAATGGATTTTGCGCGACGGCGCGCGGAGGGAGCCCCTTGCGGCGGCGTACCCCTCCGGCGCGACGGACGCGCCGCACGCCTTGGAGCGTGCGTCATGAGAAGGGAACATTTCTATGTCCGATCCCGCGTCAGCCCACCCGGATTTCACCGGGCCGGTTTTCACCGGTTCTGCCCACCCCGACGGCCCGGAGGGGGCCGGCCCCCGGCCTGATCTCGAGGCCCCGGAGTCCCCTACAGGCGAGGGAGCGTCCCGCCGCCGCCGGCGCGGCTCCCGAGGCGGCCGTAACCGCAACCGCTCCGGCGCCAACCCGGCTGCCAGCTCGACTTCGACGCAGGACGAGAGTGCCGGCTCGTCGACTCGCCCGGACAGCACGTCCAATGGCGTGTCAAACCCCCCGACTGCGGCGGCCAGCCTCGCCGGCACGCCCGGCCCATCAAGCTCGAGTGGCTCGGCCGGCGGCGGCGCCGACGCCGGCGGCCCGGCTCGGTCCCTGGCGCCCGTCCCGAAGCCCAAGATCGGCGACACCCGCCCGGCTCCGGTGGTGGTAGCCCACCCGCCGGCGCGAACCGGGAAGGGCCGTCCCGGCGATCCGGCTGCAGATAGTCAGGCCGCGGGCGGTGAAGGCGACAGCGACCGGTCCGGTCGCCGCCGGCGCCGCAACAGCCGGGGCCGGAGCCCGGCGGAGCGCCGGCCGGTCGAGGCCGTGCTGGTCGACGATCCAGTCGAGATCGACGACGAGACCCTCGAACGCCGCCGGGGCCGGGAGCGCAAGGGCCGACCCATCGGCCGCTACCTGATGGTGGTGCACTCTCAGCCGAACGCCACCCAGATCGCGGTGCTCGAAGGGCGAGCCCTGATCGAGCATTACGTGTCCCGCAAGGCGGACGACGCCACCCAGATCGACGGCAACATCTACCTCGGTCGGGTCCAGAACGTCCTGCCGGGCATGGAGGCGGCCTTCATCGACATCGGCACCCCCAAAAACGCCGTGCTGTACCGCGGCGATGTCCGCTACGACAAGGACGACCTGGACGCCAGCATCATCCCCGACGGCGGTGGGGTGCCGACCCGAGGCCGGCTGGCGGGGGCCGCCCGCGGTGCCCGCATCGAGCAGCTGCTCAAGACCGGGCAGACGCTGGTGTGCCAGGTGACCAAGAACCCCATCGGCACCAAGGGGGCCCGCCTCACCCAAGAGGTGTCCCTGCCCGGCCGGTTCGTGGTCCTGATCCCCGGCAGCGACACTTACGGGATCTCCAAGCGCCTCCCCGACGAGGAGCGCAAGCGGTTGCGCCGCATCCTCGACGACGTCCGGCCCGAGGGGCACGGTCTCATCGTGCGGACCGCGGCCGAGGGGGCCACGGCCGACGAGCTGCGCCGCGACGTCGAGCGGCTGCGCCAGCAGTGGGAGCGCATCGACGCTTTGGCGAAGTCGTCGCGGACACCGGCGCTGCTGTACCGGGAGCCGGACATGGCCGTCCGGGTCATCCGGGAAGAGTTCAACCGCAACTACCGAGGCGTCGTCATCGACGACCGTGACCTCTTTGAGGAGGTCCGGGACTACGTGGCCAGCATCAGCCCGGAGTTGGCCGACCGGGTGGAGTGGGCCGGCGACTCCGACGACCCGCTGCCGGTCTTCGAGCGCTACCACGTGCACGAGCAGATCCACAAAGCGCTCGATCGCAAAGTGTGGCTGACGTCCGGGGGGTCGCTGATCATCGAGCGCACCGAGGCGCTCACCGTGATCGATGTCAACACCGGCAAGAACGTAGGAACCTCGAACCTGGAGGAGACGGTCTTTCGCAACAACATGGAAGCCGCCGAGGAGATCGCCCGCCAGCTGCGCCTGCGTGACATCGGGGGCATCATCGTCATCGACTTCATCGACATGGAGATCGCCGCCAATCGAGCCGAGGTCATCAAGACCTTCCGGGGGGCCCTGGCCCGCGACAAGACCCGCACCCAGGTGTTCGACATCTCCGAGCTGGGTCTGGTGGAGATGACCCGCAAGCGGATCTCCGAGGGCCTGGTCGAGTCGTTTTCGGAGACCTGCCCCACGTGCGGGGGCCGGGGCATCGTGTTCGACGAGTCGCTGCTGTAGGGCCGGCGTTTGGGCGCGGACCGGTGCCGCCCCGCGCCGCCGGCCGGCCCGGCTCGTCGTCGCCGGCCGCCGTGGCCCGTGGCCGCCGGGCCGCCCGGCCCCAGGGCCCGTTTGCCCCCGCCCCATGACGCATCTGGCCAGCCGATATACTGTCCCTCTTGTGTATGCGGTGATCAAGACGGGTGGCAAGCAGGAGCGAGTAGAGGAGGGCCAGACGTTGGCTGTCGAGCTGCTCGGCGCGGCCGAGGGCGACGAGGTCAGCTTCGCGCCCATTCTGGTGGTCGACGGGTCGACGGTGTTGTCCGGCCGTGACCAGCTGAGCGCGGCGACGGTGTCGGCCCGGGTGGTGGGCGAGTCCAAGGGCCCGAAGGTGCACGGCTTCACCTACAAGCCCAAGACCCGGTCCCGGCGCAGCTGGGGTCACCGCCAGCGCTACACGACCATCGAGATCACCGGCATCGAGACCACCGGGATCAGCTCCGGGCGCCGGGAGGGATAGGCACATGTCCAAGACCAAGGGCGGCGGTTCCACCCGTAATGGCCGCGACAGCAACGCCCAGCGGCTGGGGGTCAAGGTGTTCGATGGCACGGCGGTGACGGCCGGGTCGATCATCGTCCGCCAGCGGGGCACTCACTTTCATCCCGGGGAGAATGTCGGCCGGGGCGGCGACGACACCTTGTTCGCGCTCAAGGACGGCAAGGTCAAGTTCGGCAGCCGCAAGGGGCGCAAGCTGGTCGACATCCGCACCGAGGCCTAGCCGGGCGCCGCGTCCGGGCTCATCTGGGTCTGGAGGCGGCGTAGGGGTCCAACGTGTCCGCCTTCGTCGACGAAGCCCAGATTCACGTCAAAGCCGGGGACGGCGGCGCCGGTTCGATCTCGTTTCGACGGGAGGCGCACGTGGCCAAGGGCGGTCCTGACGGCGGGGATGGCGGCCACGGAGGGAACGTGTGGCTCGTGGCCGACCGCAACGTGGCGTCGTTGTACGGCTTCCGGGATCATCCGCATCGGCGGGCGGGGAGCGGGACGCATGGGATGGGTAAGGGCCGCCACGGCAAGGGCGGTCAGGATCTGGAGGTCCCGGTGCCGGAGGGCACGGTGGTGCGGGACGCGTCCGGCGCGGTAGTGGCGGATCTGGTGTCCGAGGGCGATCGGTGGCTCGCCGGGCGGGGCGGGCAGGGGGGGAGAGGAAACGCCCGGTTCTTGTCCAACCGCCGGCGGGCGCCGGCGTTCGCCGAGCAGGCCGAGCTGGGCGAGGAGCGGTGGCTGGACCTGGAGCTCAAGCTCATGGCCGACATCGCCCTGGTGGGCTTCCCGAACGCCGGCAAGAGCACGCTGATCTCGCGCATCTCGGCGGCCAAGCCCAAGATCGCCGACTACCCGTTTACCACCCTGGAGCCGCACCTGGGGGTGGTCCGTTTCGAGGAGCACGAGTTTGTGGTGGCCGACATCCCTGGCCTCATCGAGGGGGCCAGCGAGGGGAAGGGCCTGGGGCACCGGTTCCTCCGGCACATCGAACGAGCCCGGGCCTTCGTCGTCCTGCTCGATCTGGCGTCGGCCGAGGGCCGCCCGCCCGCCGAGCAGGAACAGGTCCTGGTGGACGAGTTGCGCCGCTACCGGCCCGAGTTGGCCGACCGCCCCCGCCTGGTAATCGGAAGCAAAGCCGACGCCGCCCCCTCCGACGGCGTCTGGTCGGGCGACCGGCTGTCCGCCCTGACCGGCGAGGGCCTGCGCCCGCTGCTCGGTCGCATGGCCGGATTGGTGGCGGCCGCCCGGGCCGAGCTGCCGGCGGCGGCCCGGTTCGTGGTCCACCGGCCCGAGCCGGCCGGGGTGGCGGTCGAGCGGGCTCCCGACGGCGGGTGGCTGGTCCTGGGCCGCCCGGCCCTGCGCGCTGTGGCCCTGTCGGATCTCACCAACGTGGACGCCCTGGCCTATGCCCAGCGCCGGCTGCGAGACCTCGGGGTAGACCGGGCCCTGGCCCGGGCGGGGGCGAGAGCCGGCGACCGGGTCCATATCGGCGGGTTCGAGTTCGACTACGAACCCGACCATGAGATGGGCCGGTGAAACGCCGATGACCAGCCGCCTGGTCGTGGCCAAGATCGGAACCTCGTCGCTCACCGATCACCACGGCACCATCGTCCCGGCGGCCATCGAGAAGCTGTGCGCCGAGGTTGCCGGCCTGCGGGCGGAAGGGGATCGGGTGGTGGTGGTCTCCAGTGGGGCCATCGCGGCCGGCCTGCCGGTGTTGGGGTTGCACGAACCCCGGCCCACGGACCCGGCGGTGTTGCAGGCGGTGTCCGCGGTGGGCCAGGTCCACCTGGTCGATCATTACAACCGGGCCTTGGCGGCCCATGGGCTGGTCGGCGGCCAGGTGCTCCTGGCTCCCCTCGACTTCGTCAACCGACAGCAGTACCTGCACGCCCGCCAGACCCTCTCGGTGCTGCTGGGCTTGGGGGTGGTGCCGGTGGTCAATGAAAACGATGCCATCGCGGATGACGAGATCCGCTTCGGCGACAACGACCGCCTGGCCGCCCTGGTCGCCCACCTGCTCGGCGCCGACCTGCTGGTCCTGCTCACCGACACGCCAGGATTGCTGACCGGCGACCCCCGCATCGACCAGGAAGCCTCGTTGATCGAGGAGATCGTGGCCGTCGACCACCAACTCGAGGCCATGGCCGGCGGAGGCGGATCAGGTCGCGGCAGCGGGGGAATGGCCTCCAAGCTGGCCGCGGCCAAGATGGCCGCCTGGTCCGGGGTGCGGGTGGTGATCGCCGCCGCGGCCCGCCCCGGCGTGCTTGCCGAAGCCGTCGACGGCACCCCCGGGGTCGGCACCGTGGTGGTGCCCCGCGCCCAGCGGCTCCCGGCCCGCAAGTTGTGGATCGCCTTCGCCGTGGGCTCGTCGGGGACAGTAATGGTGGACGACGGGGCGAAAGCCGCATTGCTGGAGCGGGGGGTGTCCCTGCTGCCGGCGGGTGTCATCGGGGTGCACGGCGCCTTCGGCGCCGACGACGCAGTCGAACTGGCCGGGCCGGACGGGCGGGTGTTCGCCAAGGGCCTGGTGCGTCACCCGGCCCACCGGGTCAAGGAGCTGGCGGGCCGGCGCACCACTGACCTTCCCGATGACGTGGGGCACGAGGTCGTCCACCGCGACGATCTGGTCCTGCTGCCATGAACCCGCCAGACCGCCCCGGTCGGCGCCGACCCCGGCGCACCCGGGCGGCTGGCTCGGTCGCAGCCCTGCTCGTGGCCCTGGCCGTGGCCCTGTCCGGGTGCGGCGCCGTTAGCGCCCTGCTCGACACCCAGCAGGGGCTGCGCGACGCCGGCTACCAATCGGTGAGCGTCCATTTCGCTTTCAACCGCGGCGGCGACCGGGTCGACGTCCACGTCGCGGTGGCCGCCCCGCCCACGCCGGACGATGTGCGGAGCGTGGCGTCAGTCGTGTGGCAGCGCCTCCACCAGCGGTTCACGATCCTTGACGTGTCCGTCCGGGGGACCGGGACTGGCGCCGGTCAGGTCCTCACCGGGACCTACACCTTCGCCGACCTACGGGGGATGTTCGGGGCTCGCGATCCCCGCTGGGACAAGACAACCATCGGCCAGTCCGCCGAGCATCTGGGGCTGGCGATCGTCGGAAGCCTGGCGGCGGCGGCCGTCGCGGTGGCGGTGATCGCCATCGTGATCACGCGCCGCAACCGCCGGCGCCGGCCGCCCTGGGGCGGTGGCGGTGCTCCGCTCTGGCCACCTCCGCCCGGGCCGCCGAGTCCGGACTGGTCGCCGGCACCTCCGACTCCGGCTGGGCCGCCCCCCGGTCCCGTGTGGTCGCCCGGACCCCCGCCGCCCGGTCGGCCGTGGACGCCCGGCGACCGGACGCCTGGCGGCGACGGTGGATGGGGCCCGCCTCGCCCACCAGACTGACCACGCAAACTGACCCCGATCCCCGGCCCGCCCTCGGCGTGCCAGGATGGCACGGACCGCCCGGCTCCGCTCCGATAGCGGGGGTCCGGGCTGGCACACCTAACTGGCACACCGGAATGGAGGCGCAGCGTGCAACTCGGCATGGTGGGACTGGGGCGTATGGGGGCCAACTTGGTACGGCGGCTCATGCGGGACGGGCACTCGTGCGTGGTCTACGACGTCAGTGCCGACGCCGTGAAAGCCCTCGAGGCGGACGGCGCCACGGGCGCGTCGAGCATCGAGGACTTCGTCGCCAAGCTGGACGCCCCCCGAGCCGCCTGGGTGATGGTCCCGGCCGCCTATACCGGCGACACCATCGACAAGCTGGCCGCGGCCATGAGCCAGGGTGACATCATCATCGACGGCGGCAACTCCTACTACCGCGACGACATCCACCGGGCCGCGGTGCTGCGGGCCAAAGGGCTGCATTTCGTCGACGTCGGGACCAGCGGCGGGGTGTTCGGTCTGGTGCGCGGCTACTGCCTGATGATCGGCGGGGAGTCCGAGATCATCGGTCATCTCGACCCCGTCTTCAAAACCATCGCCCCTGGTCTCGACGCCGCGCCCCGCTCCGAGGGACGCGACGGGGCGCCGACGACCGCCGAGCAGGGCTACTTGCACTGCGGGCCCAACGGAGCCGGCCACTTCGTCAAGATGGTGCACAACGGCATCGAATACGGGGTCATGGCCGCCTACGCCGAGGGGCTGGCCATCCTGCACAAGGCCGACGTGGGGCTGGCGCCGCCGAGCCCCGCGGACGCGGAAACCACCCCCTTGTCCAACCCCGAGTACTACCAATACCAAATCGACACCACCGAGGTGGCCGAGTTGTGGCGGCGGGGGAGCGTGATCTCGTCCTGGTTGCTGGACCTCACGGCCCACGCCCTGCACGAGGACCCCAAGCTGGCGAACTTCGCCGGCCGGGTGTCCGACTCCGGCGAAGGCCGCTGGACGATCATGGCCGCCATTGACGAGGCGGTCCCGGCCCACGTGCTCACTGCGTCGTTGTACGAACGGTTCTCCTCCCGCGGAGAAGCGGACTTTGCCGACCGGATCCTCAGCGCCATGCGCAAGGAGTTCGGCGGCCACGACGAGAAGCCCGGAAGCTCCTAGCCGCGGCCGCCGCTCCCGCCACTACGCGGCCAGGTGGCCAGCCGACCAGAGGACAAGGCTGCAGCCGACGAGCGCCGGGTAGCCCTGGTCGTGAAGCGGCTGGTTGTTGAATTCGGCGTTGAAGAGCTGATTCTTGATAGTGCCGGCCACCTGGTCCCGGACCGCCCCGAGATGTTGCAACTGCGTCTCGAACGGCTGGTAGCGCTGGTCGCTGGCAGCCGATCCGGTGGCGAGGGCGGCGGTGTCCGCCTTGATGACGCCGGTGCCGAAGAGGCCCACGCTGGAGTTGAGCTGCTTGTAGCACTGGGCCAGCGCCAGGAACCCGGGGTCGTCGGTGGCTCTCGGTGCCCGGGCGAGCACCTCGGTCAGGACCTGGCCGTCGGGCACGTAGTCGTCTTTGAGGCCGGCGCAGCCCGGGCCGGGGCCGTCGCGGTCACCACCGCCAGGCCCCCCACCGCCAGACTGGCCGCACCTAGCGCCCCATCAAGGATCGAACTCGGTTCACCGTCGTCCTCCCTGGGCTCGGGAAGCCCGCACGTAGTGGCGCGGGCCGAATCAGCAGTTGCTCTTGCGGCTCCAGGCTTGGGCGCCGGCTTGGACGGCGTCCCAGGGGCTGCCGAGGGGTGGGGTGTATGACAGGTCGAGATCGCTGATCTGATCGACGGTGAGGTCGTTGAAGATCGCGGTGGCGGCGATGTCGATGCGTTTGGCGATCTCGGCCTGGCGGTGACCGAAGATTTGGAGCCCGAGGAGCCGGCCGGTTCGGCGGTCGCCCGTGTAGCGCATCCGGATGCGGTGGCTGCCGGGATAGTAAGCCTTATGGTCGTCGGCCTCTGACTCGACGGTGAGGGGCTCGAATCCGGCGGCGGCGGCTTCGTCGTGGCGCAGCCCGGTGCGAGAGACGGCGTGGTCGAAGATCTTGACGACCTGGGTGCCGAGGCTGCCGGCGAAGGTGCGGTTGCCGCCCAGCGCGTTCTCGCCGGCGACGCGGCCTTGCTTGTGGGCCGTGGTGCCCAGCGGGAGGTAGGTCGTCCCCAGAAGGCGATGGTGGGTGACGACGCAGTCGCCCGCGGCAAAGACATCCGGAAGGTTGGTCCGCATGGTGGGGTCGACCTGGATGGCGCCCTGGTAACCCAGGGTGGCGCCGGCGGATCTGGCGAGCTCGGTGTCGGGGCGGACGCCGACGACGACTAGGACGATGTCCGCGCTGCGCTTCAGCGAGGTGCCGCCGGTGGTAACGGCATCGACTTGTAGCCGGCCCGCGGCCTCCGGGCGTCGGGAGATTCGGGTCACTCGTGTTCCGGTGAGGACCTCGACTCCGTGATCAGCCAGCTGTTGGTGGACGAGGGCGCCGAGGTCGGGATCGACGGTGGGGAGGACTTCTGGGAGCTGTTCGATCTGGGTGACGTTGAGTCCTCGGGCGACGAAGGCTTCAGCCATCTCCAAGCCGATGTAGCCGGCGCCCACGATGATGGCGTTGGTGGGTTTGCTCTCCTCCAGGGTGCGCATCACGGCGAACGTGTCGGTCATGGAGTGGAGCAAGTGGACGCCGTCGACAGGGCCGAGCGGCGCGGGTCCGGCGAGGCCCTCGATGGGGGGGTGTACGGGCAAGGCCCCGGTGCCGATCATGAGGGCGTCGTAGGCGAGGAGCTCTTCGGCGCCCTTGGTGTCGGTGACGAGGAGTTTGTGACTGTCGACGTCGACGCGGCCGGCCGTGGTGTCGAGGCGGAGGCTCATGCCAGTGGCTTCGAGGTCGGCGATGCTGCGATGGGCCAGATTGCGCCAGTGAGTGACCTCGCCGGACACGTAGTAGGGAATGCCGCAGATGGAGAAATTGGGGTAGGCATCGGCGACGACCACGGTGACGTCCGTGGCTGGGTCGAGCTCCCGGGCACGCAGCGCGGCGCTGATGCCGGCGTCGCTGCCGCCAATGGCGACGAGGTGCATAGAGGTGGCTCCTGTTCAGGTCGGCTCGGGGCGCGACAGAAACGGCTAATGATCCTCAATCGAATAGTCCGGTCCGGTGGGTCCGTGCCTATCGGTGGTCCGTCACGTGTTGGACGGTTTCGGGGTCGTTGCGATCGCGGAGGTGGGGGACGATGATGTCGGCGGCCTCGGCGGGGGTGACGCCTGGGTAGAGGGTCTTCACGATGGCGAACGCCAGCGCCCCACCGAGTATCTGGGCGGCGATGAAGGCCGGGGCGGAGGCGGGGGCGATCCCGGCGAAGGTGTTGGAGAACATCCGTCCGACGGTGATGGCCGGGTTGGCGAAGCTGGTCGAGCTGGTGAAGAAGTAGGCGCCGCCGATGTAGGCGCCTACCGCGGCCGGGGCGGTGCGGGCCCGGCCCGTGCGCGCCAGGGCGAAGATGACCAGGATCAAACCCACGGTAGCGATGATCTCGGAGAGGTAGTGGGCGCCGGTGGCGCGGTGATGGGTCGAGATGGTTACCGCCGGCCGGGCGAACATGAGGTTGGCTATGACCGCGCCGCCCACGCAGCCGGCGACCTGCGCCGGCAGGTAGGCGACGGCGTCCCGCCAGCTGAGGCCGCCGAAGGCGGCGTCGACCAATGACACCACCGGGTTGAAGTGCGCGCCCGACACGGGACCGAACATCAGGATGATGGCGAACAGCCCGACGGCGGTCGCGGCGGCATTCTCCAGCAGTTGGATCCCGACTGTCCCGGCCGATAATTGCTGGGCGGCGATACCCGATCCGACGACGATCGCGGCCAGGAAGGCGCTGCCCAACAACTCGGCCAGCAGCCTGCGCCATAAGACCACTTCGTTCATAAGGCCGGCCTCAAACCAGTGCGTTCACGTGAATCGCTCAGCAGCACGAGGCCCGAGGCGCTTCTCTGGTGTTGGCGCCGATGGCAACCGATTGACCGAGGGGGGCACAGCCTTCAGTCGAGCACCCGAGCGCGGTTTCGGTCGGCGCGTCGGCCAATACCGTATAGACCTCCCAGGGCGCGCCGTCGGGATCGTTGACCCAGGCCTTGTCCTGGAGCGCGTAGCAACAGGTGGTGGCTTCTTGGACATCGGGTTCGAGCCCCTCGCCGGCGAGACGCTGGGTGGCCGCGTGGACCTCCGCAGTCGACTCGACCTCGACACCAAGGTGGTTGAGCGCCGTGGTTGCACCCTCGCCTCGGGCGGCCGGGTTCTCGATGAGCACCAGCTTGAGGGGCGGGTCCACCACGGCGAAGTTGGCGTAGCCCGGATGGCGTTTCGCCGGCTCGGCCCCGAACAACTTGGTGTAGAACTCCACGGCGCGGTCGATGTCGGCCACATTGAGGGCCAGCTGCACACGAGCCATCCGGTACCTCCGATAACATTGATGGGCGTCGATGCGATTTTGGTCGATAAATCGATGGTTGTCAATGGGAGAGTCATGGCGACGATGGAATCGAGCGTGACCAGGACGGTCAGGCCATGCTGCCCCTCGGTGCTGGCCTCCCCCCTCGACGGCGTCCAAGCCGGCGAACTCGCCCAGGGTTTCACCGCGCTGGCGGACCCGGTCCGCCTCCGGCTGCTCAGCCTGCTTGCTGCCTCGCCAAGCGGGGAGGTTTGCGTGTGCGACCTCGTCGCCCCACTTGGCAAAAGTCAGCCCACGGTTTCTCATCATCTGAAGATCCTGAGCGAGGCTGGGTTGGTGCGAGGTGATCGGCGGGGCAAGTGGGTCTGGTACTCGCTCAATCGCGCCCGGCTGGCCGCGCTTCGCGATGCCATCGACGCCTGACGCGCCCGACCGCCGGAGCCTCCTCGTCGCAGCCCGATATAGCGGCGGCCACGGCCATAGTTGCCCCCAAGGTCGGCGTCACCGATGGGGTGAGGCCAAGCTGATTGAAGACCCTTGCGCTCGCCCGCGGTCGTAGGTCGCGGCCCGTTCATGATGACTCCGGCGGTGGGGTCCCCCGTCGGCCACCGTGCCGGCAGGCAGAATCGTGTCGCCTTCGAGGCCGCGGCCGAAAACCTCGCGAGACGCATCCACCTGCTCGCCCCGCGGATCGAGCCCATCGCGACCAAAGCGCCGCCCACTCCCGACCCAACGTCGTTGGATCGACCGAACGGCGTACGGACTCAGCCCTGACCTTCGGTGCGTTCGGCCCCGGACTCGGCGGGAGCCGCCTCTGGGGTGTCCGACGTAACCCCCGGCCTGGTCGCGGCGCCGGTGCCCAGTTCCCCGGTCGAGCCCGCCCCGATGGCGCCGCCGCCGCCGCTCGGCAGGCCCAACTCGGCCCGCATGCTGTCGAGCCGGGAGCGGGCCTCGGACCCCATGGACGCCTGCTGCACCTCGAGCATGCGGGACTCCACCGTCTGGCCGCTGACCTCGGAGGTCCCCAGGGCCTTGGCGTAGCGGGCCTCGATCTTTTCCCGGACCTGTTCGAGGGAGGGGGCGTCGCGATCAACCGTCTGGTTGAGGCTGGTCATGGCCCGGTTGAGTTGCTCCTGCATCTTGGCCTGGTCGAGCTGCGACAGCAGCTTCTGCCGCTCGGCCAGCTTCTGCTGGAGAGCCAGGGAGTTCTGCTGGACCGCGGCGCGGGCCTGATCGGCGGCCTGGGCGGACTGCAGGCTCAGCGTTTTGAGGTCGTTGACCTGGTTCTCGGTGGCGATGAGCCGGTTGGCGAAGGCCTCGGCCGTCTGGTTGTACTCCCGAGCCTTGTCCGTGTCGCCACCCTTCGACGCATCCTCGGCCATCATCAGCGCCTGCCGGGTGGAGGCGTTGACCTTGCCCATCTCCTCTATCGCCCGGTTGAGCTGCAGCTCGTGCTGCTTCTGGTTGGCCACCACGTTGGCCGCCTGCTCGACGAGGCGACGGTGCTGTTCCTGCGCGTCGGATATGGCCTGCTCCAGCTGGACCTTCGGGTCGGCGGTGGCCTCGAACCGGCTCTCGGTCTTCGCCGTAAAATACGCCCACCGGCGCCTGAGCACATCGATCATTCCCATGCCCTCCATGCTACGACGTGCCAGGTGGGGAAGGCGGAAGGGCGGGCGTGCTCTCCGGCCGGGGCGCGCTGGGCGCGTCGGCGCCGGACGAGGCGGCCCCGGCCTCGCGGAGCCCCTCGTGGAGCGCCGCAATTTCCTCCACCAGGGCATCCACGGATCCGGCCACCCTGTCCGCGGAGCCCTCCGCCATCCCGCCCGAGACCTGCTCGAGGCCGAGCTGCAGGAGCTGAGTGACGGCCTCGTCCAGCTGGGCGGTCAGCAGCCGCAACCGATCGAGCACCTCGTCCTTGGCCGCCTCCGTCCGATGGGCGGCGCGTAGCTGGGCGGCGATGGCCTCCTCGGAGCGGGCCAGGGCGGCCTGCCGGTCGGATGCGCCGGCCCGCTGCCGTTCGGCCTGGGTGCGGCGCAAGTCCTTGGACAGCTGCACGATCGAGGGTCGGGCGGCCCCGGACGCGGCCGGGACGGGGTTCGACCCACCCAGCACTGCCCCGCGCTGGGCGATCGCCCACACCTCCTCGGTGGCTCGCCACAGCTGGGGCTGCAGCTCGCTCAGCCGATCCCGCAGCGGTCCGGCCGTCCAAGTCGTCAGCGTCTGGTCGAAGCGCTGCCGGGCGCCGAGCGCCTGGCGGACATACTGTCGCCACGGTTCGGGGACGGCCCACGGGTCGATGGTGACCACGGGCAACCCTCGCTTACGCCACACCCCAAACACGGCCACGCCCATCCGCCCCAGCCAAGCGCCGGCCCCGAGGAGCACCGCCAGGATGGCCGTGTGCGGGTCGGCCAGCAGCCCGATCCCGGCGCCGGCGGCGGTGACGATGACGGCGCTGGGCGAGACCGCGGCGCGTACCACGCTCGACCTGCCGTTGGGTACGGAGCTGGGGCGGCGGACCGGCTCTGGTAGCTGGGGCAGCATCGGTGACCAGGCTACGACCAGAGGCCCGCCGGCCGTCGGCGTCCCACCCCGCCGGTAAAGGTGATCTCGTGGCCACCAGGCATGCGTTCACCGTTGATGAGTGGCAACACCGCGACAACCACGTCGACATTGAGGCCCTTACCGACGTCGTTCTCGGGGTTGCCGACATCCTGGGCCCAGAGCCTGACGATGCCGAGGTCAGTTCCGGCTACTGACCACAGCGCCACAGCGCCACAGCCAGCCGCTGGCCACCTGCCCGTAGTCGGCGTCCGACCCAGGTCGTAAACTCGCAGCTATGTCGGTGAGCAGCCGTGTCAGCGTCGAGGAGTACCTGGCCGCAGATTGGCCACCCAACTCGCAACTGATCGACGGCGAGATGGTCGTGAACGATCCGGCATTGCGTCATCAACTGGCGGCGGGGGCGATCCTCGGGGAACTGCGGTCGTGGTGCCTAGCTGATCAGGGGCGGGGCTTGGCCGGTCTCGGCTGCAACTGGGTGATCCCAGTCGGCGCCAACGTGTACAAACCCGATGTGTGGTGGTTGGCCGAACACCATGTGCCGCCGGACGATACCGTGTGGCTGAGGCGGGTTCCCGACCTGGCAGTGGAGGTGCGTTCACCCGGGACCTGGCGCCACGACACCGGGATCAAGCTCCAGGTCTACGAGGCGGCTGGCCTACCCGAGCTGTGGCTGGTCGACCCGGAAGACCAGACGTTCCGCGTGCTCCGGCGCTCGTCTCCCACCTCGGGCCGTTTCGACGTAGAGGCACGGTGGACCGCAGCCTCGGGCGACGAGGCCAGGTCCCCACAACTGCCGGGTTGCGCCATCCCGCTGGCGAGGCTGTTTCGATGACCGCGCTGGAGACCCTGGGGGAGCGGGCCCGGGCGGCCGGACACGTGCTGGCGACCGCCTCCACGGCGGCCAAGGACGCGGCCCTGCACGCAGCGGCCGATCTGCTCGAGGGCCGCACTGACCAACTGCTGGCCGCCAACGCGGCTGACATCCACGCGGCCGAGCAGGCGGGCAGCACGCGGGCGGTCGTCGACCGCCTCCGCCTCACCGACGCCCGGGTTGGTGCCATGGCCCGCGGCCTGCGCCTGGTGGCCTCGCTGCCCGACCCGGTCGGGGAGACCATCGAAGGATGGGTCCGCCCCAACGGCCTGGAGATCCGCCAGGTCCGGGTCCCGCTCGGGGTCATCGGCGTCATTTACGAGAACCGCCCCAACGTGACCAGCGACGCCGCCGCCCTGTGCCTCAAGGCCGGGAACGCGGCCTTCCTAAGGGGTAGCTCTGGGGCCC
>DASXZS010000205.1:0-4520 GCA_036501785.1 Acidimicrobiales bacterium
ACATGGGTCAGTGTCGGACGCACAGGATCCCCAGCCGTCGCGGGCGGGCACGCCCGTCGGCCGGCGGGTGATCCTGGGCCTGCTGGGTCTGGGGGCGATCGGCGTGGTCACCGGCCGGCGGGTGCAAGACGGTCTCAACGCCGTGCTCAGCCCCGTCCAGCGGGTCGACCCGACCGGGCTCAGCGACCTGCTGCCCGGCGACTCGTTCCGCCTGTACACCGTGACCGACGGGTTTCCGAGTGAGAGTGACGCCGCCTACCGCCTGACGATCGACGGCCGGGTCGACCATCCCATGGTGCTGACGCTGGCGGACTTGCAGGCGATGCCCGCCACCCGGTTGGTCCGGGACTTCCAATGCGTCACCGGCTGGCGGGTGCCCAAGGTGCACTGGCAGGGGGTGGCGCTCTCCGTCCTGCTCGACCGGGCCGGCGTGCAGCCGTCCGGGTCGGCATTGCGTTTCGAGTCCTTCGACGGCCTGTACACCGAGAGCCTGACCTTGGCCGAGGCCAACCGACCCGACGTCATTGCCGCCTATTCGATGCTCGGCGGGCCCGTCTCCCGGGAGCACGGGGGGCCGGTCCGCTTGTACGTGGCGCCCATGTACGGTTACAAGTCCATCAAGTGGATGTCCCGGATCCAGGTCGTCGACCAGGTCGAGCCCGGCTATTGGGAGACGGTCGGCAACTACGACGTCGAAGGATGGGTGGGGCGCAGCAATGGCCGCAACGACCCGGGGACGTGAACACGACGGCGTCCCCGCCGCCGCCCGTCCTCTGCTGCGTTTCGATCGATTGGAGCGGGCCCTCCACTGGGTGAACGCCACCTTGTTCCTCATCCTGGTGGCCACCGGCGCGGCGTTGTACCTGGAGCCGATCGGCGCCTTGGTCGGGCGCCGGGCCTTCGTCCAGGACATCCACGTGTACACCGGATTGACCCTGCCCGTACCGCTGCTGATCGCGGTGTCCGGACGCTGGGGGAGAGGGCTGCGCCAGGATCTGCGCCGGTTCAACCGGTGGACGGCGGTCGACCGGGCCTGGTTCAAGCTGCTGTTGCGGTCCGAGCCGGCGCGGCGTCGAAGGATGCGAGAACTGCGGCTGGGGAAGTTCAACCCCGGCCAGAAGCTCAACGCCTCGTGGACCGTCGGGGCCGGGCTGGTGCTGCTCGGCACGGGCGTAATCATGCGCTGGTACCACCCCTGGCCGCTCGACTGGCGCACGGGCGCCACCTACGTGCACGACTGGCTGGCCCTGGGCGTGGGGCTGGTGATCATCGGTCATATCTGGATGGCGTTGCGCGACTGGGACGCCCTGCGCGCCATGTTCGTGGGGACCATCAGCCGCCGCTGGGCGACTCGCCATGCGCCGGCGTGGGTCGACGGCGAGGATGGTCCGCCTCCCGCTCCGCTCGACGGGGCAGCCCTTCCGGATCCGCCTGCGGCCGGGCCGACCCCGACCCCGACCCCGACCCCGGCGACCCCGACCCCGACCCCGGCGACCGCGACACTGGCCCCGGCTCCGGCGTCGCCGGGTCGCCGGGCGGCGCCGCGCTGAAGCGCACTCGGGCGTCCAGACCGCCGTCGGACCGGGCGGCCAGGTCCAACTGCCCGCCATGGGCGGTAACGATGGCCGCCACGATCGACAGACCCAGGCCGAACCCGCCCCCCGTGGAACTGCGATCCGGTCCGTCCCGGCGGAACGGCTCCACCAGGCCGGGCACCGCCTCCGGGTCGAGGATCCGGCCGCTGTTGGCGACGAGCAGCCCGACCTGCCCGCCGGTCTGGCTGGTGGTCACCGAGACCCAACCGCCGTCGACATTGTGGCGGATGGCGTTCTCGACCAGGTTGCCGACGAGCCGCTCGACCAACCCGGAATCGCCCGCAAACGTGGCGGGGTGCACGTCGGCGCGGACCTCGATCCCCCCGGCGACCGCCTCCGGATTGGCCTGCTCGACGACGCCCGCCGCGACGTACGCCAGGTCGACCGGCTCCCGCTGGGCGAGGCCGCGTTCCGAGCGGGCCAGCACCAGCAAGGCGTCGATGAGCCGCTCGGTGTCCTCGCTGTTGACGCGCAGCTGCTCGAGAATGGCGCGCAGCTCCTCCCGGCCGGCGGACCGGTTGGCCAGGGCCTCGTCGATGAGGACCCGCTCGGTGGCGAGCGGAGTGCGTAGCTCATGGGACGCGTTGGCGACGAAGCGGCGCTGGCTGTTGAAGGCCCGGTCCAGGCGGGCGAGCATGGCGTCGAAGGTGTCGGCCAGCTCCTTGAGCTCGTCGTGTGGACCGTCCAGATTGATCCGGTCATGCAGCGTTTGTTCCGACAGCCGCCGCGCCGCGTCGGTGATGCGATGGACCGGGCGCAACACCCGCCCCGCCACCCACCAGCCCAGTCCCACCGAGGCGATCGTCATGAAGCCGAGCGCCAGTCCCGACTCGAGGAGCAGGCTGTTGAGGGTGTGGGCCTGGCTCGCGGCGACTGTCTGCGTGAGCCGCTGCACCAGGGCGGCGTCGGGAGCCGGCACCCCGGGAGGGAGTTTGACCGGGCCGGACACCGTCCCGCTCCGGTACACGAGGCTGCCCGTCGCCCGGACGGCGCTGGCGCAGGCGGTGATCGACAGACCGACACCCGACTGGCTGGCCCCGGCGGGGCCGCTCGCCTGGCCGGACCCGCTGGCACCGCCCGACGCGATGGGAGCCGCGCTGGTTGATCCGGTAGCTGTGCCCCGGTTGTTGCAGATGATCGACACGTCGGTGCTGGGGCTGTGCTCACGGTGGCTCACCAGCAGATAGCTCACGCTCAGCAAGGCCGCCCCGGCGACGACGAACAAGGCGCTGTAGGTCAGCGTCAAGCGCAGCCGCACACTGGTCCGCCGTCGCGGCGGCCCCAGGCGGGGCCCCGTCGGAGCGGTCACGCCGCGCCGAGCCGGTAGCCGGCGCCGATCACCGTCTCGATGAGCGGCGGATCGCCGACCTTGCGCCGCAGGTTGGCGACCGTGACCCGGACGGTGTTGGTAAACGGGTCGGCGTGGGCATCCCACACCTGTTCGAGGAGATCCTCGGCGCTGACGACGCCGCCGGCCGCGGTCATCAGCACCTCCAGGACACCCAGCTCCTTGTTGGTGAGGTGCAGCGCCCGGCCGGCGCGTGCCGCCTGCCGGCGGTGCGAGTCCAGGGTCAGGTCGCCGGATTCCAGGATGGGGCGCTGCGCGGGCGTCGACCGGCGGCCCAGGGCCCGGATCCGGGCCACCAGCTCGGCCAGGGCGAACGGTTTGGCCAGATAGTCGTCCGCGCCCAACTCCAGGCCGTCGACCCGCTCGTCGACGGCGCCGGCCGCGGTCAGCATGAGGATCCGCAGGTCGCTGCCGGCAAGGGCCCGGCACACGTCGTCACCGTGGACCCCGGGCAAGTCCCGGTCGAGCACCACCACTTGGTAGGCGTTGACGGCGGCCAGGCCCAGCGCCGACCGCCCGTCATAGGCGACGTCGACGGCCATGCCCTCCCGGCGCAGGCTGCGCGCAATGGAGTCAGCCATGACCTGTCGGTCCTCGACGACGAGCAATCTCATGGGGGCATCGTCCCACCTCGACCATAAAGATCCGTTAAAAGTACGGGCCTTAACGCCTGCTTTATCCCTCCCGGCGTACAACGCCTCGTGAGAGCGAGCCACAGGGAGGCGCGACATGACGAAGGTGTACGGACGATCCGGCGGGCTCGCGGTGGCGGCGGCGGCGGCGATCGGGCTGGCGGCGTGCGGGGGTTCTAGCTCCCCGCACGTTGCCAGCCTGGGCAACAGCAGCGGGACCACCCCGGGCACCACGACCACTCTGCCGAAGGGCAACCCGACCCAACTGCTCGACGAGTGGGCCAGTTGCATGCGGGCTAATGGCACGCCCGGCGTGGCCGACCCGACCATCGACGCCAATGGTGTCATCCACATCACCCTGCCGGCCACAGGTACCGGCCAGGGTGGCAATTTCAAGGCCAGTAGCGGCGGCGGACCGGGCGGCGGGCCCTGCGGCGCCTACCTGACCGCCGCTTCTACTGCCCTGCGGGGCGGGCAGCCGTTGCAGAAGCCCGACCCGGCCAAGCTGCTCAAGTACTCCGAGTGCATGCGGGCCAACGGCATCCCCGACTTTCCCGACCCGTCGGGCCAAGGCCTGTCGATCCAGATCAGCCCGGGCAGCGACCTCAACCCCAACAACCCGACCTTCAAGAACGCTTCGAAGCTGTGCTCCAAGAAGACCGGCGTGCCCGGTCTCGGCGGCGCCGGCCCGCAGCGGGGTGGCATCGAGGAGCAGAGCGGCAATGGCCCGGCCGGCGGACCAGGAGGCAACGGTGGATCGGGCGCCGTGATCGGCTCCGGCAGCGGGGCGTCGTCGGGGTCCGGAAAGTAGCGCCAGCATGGACCGCAAGCGGATCGTCGTCATCAGCGTCGTCGCCGGCGTCCTCGTCGGCGCCGCGATCGCCGGCGGGGTGGCCGAGGCCTCCAGCGGCGGCGGTAGCCCGTCGTCGGGCTCGGCCGCCTCGG
>DASXZS010000206.1:0-3867 GCA_036501785.1 Acidimicrobiales bacterium
CTCGTCGCGGTGATGGGCCATGTGGGCGCGGCGATAGAGATCGAAGGGCGTGAAGGCGGGGTAGGCGAGGAACCAGCGGCCGACCACGTCGTTGAGCCGCCGGCGGGAGAAGAGGAGGCGGTGGGCGGCTTCGTGCCCCAGGATATTGAGCAGGGCGAAGGCCCGGCCCATGAGGAAGAACGCCAACAAGTAGCCCCACCAGCGGTCGATCACGGCGGCGGCAGCCACCACCCCAACGGACTGCAGCCAGGCCCCGGCGACCGTGCCGGCATTGCGGGCGTCTGGGATGCGCCGGAGCTGATCGCGGATGGGCGGCAGGGGCCGGCCGGCCGCCGACAGGCGAGGGGTCGGCAGCACGTCCGGCAGGCGTTCGAGGTCCGGGACGAGCGTAGCGACCATCAATCCCGACATTACACCCGGGCGCAGCGACTAATCGAGCGCTGTAATATCGGGACCGGGCGGCGTCACGGCCCGCCGGGAGTCCTCCAGCAACCGATGGAAGCGGTCAAGGTCGGGGGCCAGCCGGCGCCCTCCCCCTTTTTCCTGGTCGAGCAGGCCGGCGTCGCGCAGGATCCGAACGTGGTTCGACACGGTGGGCTGCGCCACGCCCAGCTCCCGGGCCAGCTCACCCACCGTGCGAGCCCGGTGGGCCGCGGCCTCGAAGATGGCCAGGCGGGTGGGGTCACCCAGCGCCTTGTGCCGGCGGGCCCGCTCCCGGGTCTCGGCGCTGGGACCGCTCGGGCGGACCGGCGCGGGCGGACCCCACAGCAGCCGGTCCGGCAAGGACACCACGAAGCTGTTGCGGCCCATCCACGTCGGCAGCAGCGCCACCTCCTGTCCGGCCGCGGTCGCCTCTCCCACCAGCCGGGGCAGCAGGCCGCCGAAGTCGCACCCCTGGGCGATCGACACCAGGTCGGCGTAGGAGCCGGCTTCGGGCACCTTGTCGCGGACGGCCCAAACCAGGGACTCCGCCACCTGGCGCCCCTCGCCCTGCCAGCCGGCCGCGAGCGCGGCCCAGCTGTCCTGGAGCAGCGCCAGCCAGCCGGCCCGCAGGTCGGGCTCGGCATGCAGGCGGGCCAGGCGGGCCCGGAAGCGGGCCCGGTCCTCAGGTGTCTCCGACACCAAGGCCTCGAAGCGTGGCGGACCGGTCAGGCCGGCGGCCAGGCCGGCCCAGAGGCGGTCCGGGTCGTTTTCGAACAGGGCGCCGCCCCGGTCGGCGGCCACGAAGGCCTCGGTAAAGCAGCCCTCGCCGTCCGCCCAGAACGTGCGGATGCGCTCGAAGAGGCCGGGGTCCGAGGCGAACCGGTCGCCACGGGCGGGAAAGTCCGGGGAGGGCTCGTCGTCCTTGATGAGCATGGCCCACACCAGCTCCATCAGGATCGAGGTCCGCACGACGAAACGGGCCTGCGGCGGGGCGGCGGGGGTGATGAGGGTGGCGTCGGCAGTTGGCATAGCTACATGACTATATCATAAAATCACTGTCTATCGATGGAAATGGACTCTACAATGGCCATTGGACTGACGCGAACGCCCGGAAAGGAGCCTCACATGCATCCCTGGATGCTGGAACAACTCGCCAACGAGCACCGCCGGGATCTCCTGGCCCCATCCGCCCTCCGCCGGCCCCGGCGACCCCGGCTGGGGCGGGCGGCCCAGCGGAGCCCGTCCCCCGCGACCGGCCCGGTGCCGGCCGCGGCCCCGGTTCAGGCCCGGCCAGCCCGATTCGCCTGACCAAGATGCCGGCGACCACGCCGACCTGGTTCGGTCAGGTCAGGGGATCGGCGAACGGATCCGCAGCGTCGCCGGGGCGCCCCGGGCCGCCGAAGGGATCGTCGATCTGCGGCCGTTCGGGCTGGGCTGACCGGGATGGGCCTGACCCGGATGGGCCCGACCCGGAGGGGCCTGACCCGGATGGGCCGGCCAGCCGCCCGGCGCCCACCACCGCCGGCACCTCTTCCTGTTCGGCCCAGCCGGCGTAGCCGGTGTGTTCGAGTTCGTCGGCGAGCTCCGGGCCGCCGCTGGCGACAATCCGGCCCTTGGAGAGGACGTGAGTGTGGTCCGGGCGCAGCTCGCTGAGCAGGCGGGTGTAGTGGGTGATGGCCAGCACCCCGAGGCCGATCTCGGTGGTGGCTGCTTCCACCCGGCGGGCCACGGCCCGCAAGGCGTCGACGTCGAGCCCGGAGTCGATCTCGTCGAGCACGGCGAAGCGGGGCCGGAGCACCCCAAGCTGGACCGTCTCGTTGCGCTTGCGTTCCCCGCCGGAGAGGTCGACGTTGAGCGGCCTCGACAAGAAGCGGGCGTCGAAGCCGACGCGGGCGGCCTCGGCTTCGAGCAACGCCGGCACCTCGCCGGGGTCGCGCCCGCCTGCCCGCCACGACTCGCTCAGCACGTCCACCAGGGACACGCCCGGCACCTCGATCGGGTACTGCAAACCGAGAAAGAGCCCGGCTTGGGCCCGCCGCCAGGTCGGCAGGACCAGCAGGTCAACGCCGTTGAGGAGGACCCGGCCAGCAGTCACCTGGTACCCGGGGCGGCCCAGCAGTACGTGGGAAAGGGTGCTCTTCCCCGACCCGTTGGGACCCATGACCGCGTGCACCTCGCCGGAGCGGATCCGCAGGTCGATGCCGCGGAGAATCTCCTGACCGGCGACCGCGGCGTGGAGCCCCTCGATGCGCAGCTCGCTGGGCTCATGGTTGGCGCCGCTCACGAGGCTGCCCCATCGCGTCCGTCGTCCCCGTCGGACACCACCACGTCGCCTCCTTGGCGCCGCACCTGGTACACCGGCACTGGCCGGGTGGCCGGCAGCGACTGGGGCTGCCCGTCGATCAACGAGAAGGCGCTGCCGTGCTTCCAGCACTCGATCCAGCAATCCTCTACGTCGATGTCACCCTCCGACAAGGAGAACTCGGCGTGGCTGCAGCGGTCACCGATGGCATAGAAGTCGTCCCCGATGCGCACCAGGCATATGCCCTCCGGTCCCCCGTCCAGGCGGACCGCGGTGCCGGGCTCGACCTTGTCCGCCGGGATACGGGCCAACTCCGCCATCAGGTCCGGACCCCGCTCCGGCCGCCGCCGGCCGTGGCCAAGGCCGCCGTGCTCGAGGACGCTTCCGCTTCCGCGGCGTCTGCGGCGTTGAGCTTGTCCGCCAGCACCCGGCGCAGACCGCCGGCGAGGGCGGGCAGCGGCAGCTGCTCGAGCACCTCGTCGAGGAAACCAAGGGCGATGAGCCGATCGGCCACCTCCGTCGGCACCCCTCGGCTCTCCAGATAGAAGCGCTGGTCCTCGGCGATGGGACCGACCGCGGAGGCGTGGCTGCACCGCACGTCGTTGTCCTCGATCTCCAAGTTGGGGACGGAGTCGGCGTGGGCGCCCTCGTGCAGCACCAGATTGCGGTTGGTCTGCATGGCGTTGCTGCCGCCGGCCCCCTTCTCCACCCGGATCAGCCCGCTGTAGACGGAGCGCGCGGTGTTGGCGACCGCCCCTTTGTAGAGCAGGTCGGACCGGGTCTTCCGCGCCTGATGATGTTGGACGGTGCGGAAGTCGTGCATCTGGTGATCCGCCCCGAAGTACACCGCCAGCAGGCGTCCATCCGCGCCCGGCCCGGTCAGGGCGGAGTCGGTCCGCAGCCGGGCGTAGTCCCCCCCGATGGCCACGGCCGCCGACACCAGCGAGGCGTCCCTGCCGACCCGGCTGGCCTGCAGCCCGAGCTGCCAAGCCTGCGGCCCGAGCAGCTGCACGTGCACATAGGCCAGGTGGGCGCCGGCCGCCACATCCAGCTCGGCCACGGGCACCACGAGGGAGGCGGCGGGGCCGGCGACCACCTCGAGCACCTGGACCTCCGCCCGCTCTGCGACTTCGACGAGGATC
>DASXZS010000207.1:0-17215 GCA_036501785.1 Acidimicrobiales bacterium
TTCGTCATGCTGCTCGGTGAGCTCCGCCGGTGGGGGCTGGCCCGCGAAGCCGTTGACGAGCTGTTGCCGCACGCCGACCGGGCCATCGAGTGGATCGAGAACTTCGGTGACCGTGACGGCGACGGGTACGTCGAATACCAGCGCACCTCCGACCGGGGCCTGCGCAACCAGGGATGGAAGGACACCAACGACGCCGTCCGATTCGCCGACGGCCGTCTGGCCGATCCACCGATCGCCTTGGCCGAGGTTCAGGGCTACACCTACGGGGCCTACCTGGCCCGGGCCTTCTTCGCGGCCGAGCAAGGCGACGCCGCCCGCTCGTCTGCGCTGCGGGCTCGCGCCGCCGCCCTGAAGGTGGCCTTCAACCGGGACTTCTGGCTGGAGGACAAGGGCTGGTTGGCGATGGGCCTCGACCGGGACAAGAAGCCCATCGACGCCCTGACGTCCAACATCGGCCACTGCTTGTGGACCGGGATCCTCGACGCCGACAAGGCCGACGCGGTGGCCCGCAAGCTGCTCAGCCCGGATCTGTTCAGCGGATGGGGAGTGCGCACCCTGGGTGCCTCCATGACCGGCTACAACCCCATCTCGTACCACTGCGGATCCGTGTGGCCCCACGACAACGCCATCGTGGCCGCCGGCCTCATGCGGTATGGCTACGTCCGGGAGGCCCAGCGGGTGATCATGGCGGTGCTGGACGCGGCCATGGGCCAGGGGGGCCGGCTGCCGGAGCTGTTTAGCGGGCTGGAGCGCATGGAGCTTCCGCTCGTCGTGTCCTATCCCACGTCCTGCTCGCCCCAGGCCTGGGCCGCGGCCTCGCCGCTACTGATGCTGCGCACCCTGCTCCGGCTCGACCCGTGGGTGCCACGCGGCAAGGTGTGGCTGCACCCGGCGCTGCCCGAACAGATCACCCGCCTGCACGTGGGGCGCATCCCCCTCGCCGGCGCCCGGGTGTCGGTCACGGTCGAAGGCGACAAGGTGGCCGTGGAGGGCCTACCCGACGACCTGGAGCTGGTCGACGCCCCCCGCCACCCGCTGACCGGGTCGTAGGGGGGTCGGCGGGGCGGCCCGGGCCGTCTCCCGCCGCCATGCCGCCCGCAGCCCCGCCGGCATGCCGCCCGGAGCCCCGCCGGCATGCCGCTCCGGCCGTCTCCCACCGGCAGGGCCGCGCGGGCCGTCTCCCACCGCGTTTACTTCTGACCGTTTCGTGCACTTCTGACGACTTAAGGGTCTGAGAGACCCTTAAGTCGTCAGAGGTCATGCAAGTCGTCAGAGAATTACCAGAAGGGTCAGAGGTCCGCCCCACTCCGCCGGCCCGCCGGCCCCACTCCGCCGGCCCGCCGGCCCGGCTACCAGCCCCGGTCGATCCACTCCTGCAGGTGGGGGGACTCGGTGCCGATGGTCGTGTCGGCGCCGTGGCCGGGGAACACCTGGGTGTCGGGGTCGAGCTTGGCGAGCAACCGGTCCTCGATGGACCGGATGATGGTCGGGAAATCCCCGCCCGGGAACTTGGTCGCCCCCGGCCCGCCAGGAAAGAGCGTGTCCCCGCTGAAGAGGACCGGTGAACCTTCCAGCCGGAAGCACATCGATCCGGCCGTGTGGCCGGGCGTGGCGATGGTGTGCAGCCGGAGCCGGCCGACGTCGATCACCGTCTCGTCCTCCAGCACGAAGTCGTAGGACGGCAGCATCGACGCATCCGCGGCGGTGACGCCGACCTCGTAGCCGGCGTCGCGTACCGCCGGCACGGCTTGGATGTGGTCCCAGTGGCCGTGGGTCTCGAGTACGTGGCGCACCCCGAGGCGGCGGCACAGCTCGAGCAGCTTCTCGTGCTCGTTGGCCGCGTCGAGCAGGACGGCGTCGCCGGTCTGCTTGCAGCGCAGCACGTAGACGTTGTTGTCCATCGGGCCCACGACCAGCTTGTGGATCTCGGCCTGGCTGTCGTCGTAGTGCATGTTGCCCAGCCTATGGACTAGAAAGAGCTTCGACCATCGACCGTGCCCGAGGGGGACTGACCCGCGTGAATTTTGCTTTCACTGAAGAGCAGGAAGAACTTCGCAAGGCGGTCCGGCGCTTCCTCGAGGACAAGTCCCCCGAGACCGAGGTCCGCCGGCTCATGGAGACGACTGAGGGTTCTGACCCCGCGGTATGGAGCCAGATGGCCGAGCAGCTCGGCCTGCAGGGTTTGGCCATTCCGGAGGAGTTCGGCGGGTCCGGCTACTCCTATGTGGAGCTGATCGTGGTGCTCGAGGAGATGGGTCGGGCGTTGCTGTGCGCGCCCTATTTCGCCAGCGTCGCCCTGGCCGCCAACCTCCTACTGGTGTCCGGCGACGACGCGGCCAAGAAGGAGTACCTGCCAGGGATCGCCAGCGGCGCCACGATCGCTACCGTCGCCCTCGCGGAAGCGTCCGGACGGTGGGACGAGGCCGGCGTCACCCTGGAGGCGAGCGGGTCCGGTGACAGCTGGACACTCACCGGCGAGAAGCTGTACGTGCTCGATGGGCACACCGCCGACCTGATCCTGGTGGCGGCCCGCACGCCGGCAGGAGTGTCGGTGTTCGCAGTGGACAAAGGCGCTTCCGGTTTGACGGCCACGCCGCTGTCGACTATGGATCAGACGCGCAAGCAAGCTCGGCTGGCGTTCGACGCCACCCCGGCCAAGCTGGTCGGCACGGATGGGGACGGCTGGGCCGTCATTTCCAAGATGCTCGACCTGGCAGCCGTCGCCCTCGCCGCCGAGCAGGTCGGGGGGGCCCAGAAGGTGCTCGAGATGGCGGTGGAGTACGCCAAGGTGCGGGTGCAGTTCGGCCGGCCTATCGGCAGCTTCCAGGCCATCAAGCACAAGTGCGCGGACATGCTGCTCGAGGTGGAGTCCGCCAAGTCAGCGGCTTACTACGCCGGCTGGGCGGCCGCCGAGGACAACGACGAACTCCCTGTGGTCGCCAGCCTTGCCAAGTCCTACTGCTCAGAGGCCTACTTCCACGCCACCGCGGAGAACATCCAGATCCACGGCGGCATCGGCTTCACCTGGGAGCACCCGGCCCATCTGTACTTCAAGCGGGCCAAGAGCTCCGAGCTGCTGTTCGGCGATCCCACCTACCACCGCGAACTACTGGCCCAGCGCATCGGGATCTAGCCGATCCGGCGCAACGCATGGCGGTAGCGCGTGCAGTTGCCGACGTAGACCTGGGCCATGAGCTCGATCACCTCGGCGTGGGAACGGTCGGCTCTTATGGTCGCCGGCACCCCGACGGCTAAGGCTCCGGCGGGCACCCGCATGTCGTTGGTGACGACCGCGCCCGCCGCGACCGTGGCGCCGGTTTCGACCACGGCCCGGTGCAGCACGATCGATCCGACGCCGATGAGGGCCCGGTCCTCGACCGTCGCCCCTTCGAGATGGGCGAGGTGGCCGACGACCACCCACGACCCGATCACCGTGTCCAGCTCGGGCGTGGCGTGGACCACCGCTCCGTCCTGGATGGACGTGGCGTCGCCGATCACTACCGCGCCGTAGTCGCCTCGCAGCACCGCGCTGGGCCACACGCTGCTGGTGGCCCCGAGCCGGACGTCACCGATGATGGTCGCGTCGGGGTGGACGTAGGCGTCCGGGTGGATGGTCGGGACTCGTTCACCGAGGGCGTAGATCGGCACGGTCGAACGCTAATGCCTTGGACTTTGCTCCTGGTATGGGTAGCATCACGGGTACCGAGGAAAGGAGGTGGTCCAGCTGAGCAGTCAACGATGTGGGACCTCGGAGGTGGCTGGTCGCTAGGCGGCCGCTGGACCACCTGGTTAATCCCAACCAGTTACCAGGGACGCACCGGTCGGGAGCATGGTCCCCCCCGATACTCAAACGGAGCTTCCCGAATCCAGCACGACGTTGTAGCGGGGTCGCCTCCGGGCGGCCCCGCTTCGCGAGAGTGGGCCCGTGAGCCCGGCGAAGCCCCCGCCGGCCGCGAACGAGCTCACGGCCAGCCCGGCACCCGCCGCAGGAGGATCGTTTTCGTTCCAGGCCGGCAACGTGACGCTGGCAGCCCACCTGGCTCGGCCCGCCCCCTCGGCGGCGGGCGGCGCCGGCCGCCATGGCCTACTCCTCTGCCACGGTTTCCCGGTGGAGCCGAGTGATTCGGGCCACCCGGACCGGGGCTACCACGAGCTCGCCGATCGCCTGGCCGCGGACACTGGTTGGGTGGTCCTCACCTTCAGCTTCCGGGGTACGGCCCAGTCGTCGGGTAATTTCTCGCTGGGCGGGTGGTTGACCGACCTCAAGGCGGCCACCGACGTCCTGCTGGCCACGCCCGGCGTCGACGCGGCCTGGATGTGCGGCTTCGCCGCCGGCGGGGCGTTGGCGCTGTGCGCGGCGGGAGAGGACCCCCGAGTCCGGGGGGTCGCCGCCTTCTCGACGCCAGCCGACTTCGCGGAACGAGCCGTCGACGCTCGTCGGTTCGTCGCCCAGGCCCGCGCTGCCGGCGTGATCCGGGATCCCGGCTTCCCGCCCGACTTGGACGCCTGGGCCCGGGAGCTACGCGAGGTCCGGCCCCTCAGCCTCATCGGCAAGATCCCGCCCCGGCCCATCCTGCTGGTGCACGGGGCCAACGACGAAGTGGTGCCCGTGCTCGACGCCCGCGCCCTCGCCGACGCCGCCCACGGGGAGGTCGAGCTACGGGTCCTACCCGGTGCCGCCCATCGGCTCCGTCACGACCCGCGGGCTATCGCCATCCTCATTGGCTGGCTGGACCGCCAGCAGGGCTGAACCTGCCGGCCCGGCCGTCACCCCCCGACCCCGCCGGCGACCGCCGAATCGATGGCGGCCCGCAACCGCCGGGCGGCGGCCTCCGCACCGCCCGCCCCGCCCGCCTCCGTCAGGTAGCGCACCACCACGAACCGGCGGGCCCCGGCGGCGGCCATGCCCGGCACCGTCTCGGGGGTCACCCCGCCGGTGACAAACCACGGCACCTGCGCGCCGACCGCGGACGCCGCCACGTAGGACACGTACTCCAGGCCGGTCCCGGGCCGGCCCGGCTTGGTCGGCGTGGGGCTCACCGGCCCGGCGGACAGGTAGTCGACGGCCGCCAGCCCGGCGGACAGGTGGTCGACGGCCGCCGGCCCGGCGGACAGGTGGTCGACGGCCGCCAGCCCGGCCGACAGGTGGTCGACGGCCGCCACCCCGGCCGCGGCGTCCCACTCCGCCGGCGCGTGCGTCGATAGGCCCACGATCCGTTCCGGCCCCAGGATGCGCCGGGCTACCTCCGGCGGGGTGTCGTCCTGGCCGACGTGCACGCCGGCGCCCTCGCAGGCTAGGGCCAGGTCGGGCCGGTCATTGAGGATGAACGGCACCCCGAAGTCGGCACACACCGCCGCCGCGGCCGCAGCCCGGGCGAGCAGGGGGCGGGCGTCCAGGACCTTGTCCCGCAGCTGCACCACGTCGACCCCGCCCCGCATACAGGCGGCCAGGAATGGGACCAGGTCCGGCCGGTCGGCGGTGCACAGATACAGCCGGCGCCCCAACAGCGCCGAGGGGTCAGCCACCGGCCACGGCGCGGACCAGCTCGATACGGTCCCCGTCGGCGAGGGCGGTAGCCGGCATGTCGGCCCGCTCGACGGCCTGGCCGTTGCGTTCGGCGACGACCCACTTGGCCCCGAGCCCCAGGACGGCGAGTAAGTCCGACAGGCGCGCCCCTTCGGGGAGCGCCACTGCCGAGCCGTTGGCGATGACTACCACCGGCTCAGGTCTCGCTCTTGGCGGCCGCCTTCAGCTGGGCCTTGTAGGCCCGCACCCGGGTGAGCGACTCGGCGTCGACGATGTCCGCCACGGAGAAATAGGTGCCCGGCGCGCCGAACCGGCCGGCCGCGTCCTCCCATCCGGGTGGCTGCACCCCGAGCTGCTTGCCCAGCAGCCCTACAAAGATGCGGGCCTTCTGCTCCCCGAAGCCCGGCAGGGCCCGCACCCGGCGCAAAAGGTCCGCACCATCGGCCGCGTCCTCCCAGACGCCCGCGGCGCGGCCGCCGTACTCGTCGACGATGATGCGACACAGCTCCTGCACTCGCTTGGCGTTGGCCGCCGGAAAGCGGTGCAGGGCCGGCCGGGCCATGAACACTTCCGCCAGCTTGTCGGGGTCCATGCCCGCGATCTCCTCGGCGTCGAGCCGGCCGCCGAGCCGGTTCTTGAGGTCGAGCGGGGAGGAGAAGGCCCGTTCCAGCGGGACTTGCTGGTCGAGGACCATCCCGATCAGGAGGGCGAGCGGGTCCTCTGACAGCAGACGATCGGCTTCGGGGTTCTGGCTCAGGTGCATGTCGGCCACGGACTAAACGTACCGCGGCCCGCCGGCGCCGATCAGCTGATCCGGGGGTCCGGGGCGTCGGCGTCGATGCCGTACCGTTCGACGGCCTTTTCCACCTCGGCCGCCTTGGCGTCGCCGGCGGCCCGCAGGCCATCGAGGACGGCCACCACCACGTGGGCGGCGTCCGTCTCGAAATGCCGGCGCAGCGCCTCCCGGGTGTCGGAGCGACCAAACCCGTCGGTGCCGAGCGGCACGAAATGACCGGGCACCCACCGGGCCACCTGGTCGGGCACCGCTTTCATGTAGTCGGTGACCGCCACGATGGGGCCGCCGGCCCCGCTCAACGCTTCGGTGACGTACGGGGTGCGGGGCTGGAGGCTGGGGTGCAGCCGGTTCCACCGCTCGACGGAAAGGGCGTCCTCCCGCAGGGCTTTGTAGCTGGTGGCGGACCACATCTCCGCGGCCACGTCATGATCTTCCGCCAGCAGCCGTTGGGCTTCCAAGGCGGCTTGGGAGCCGGTGCCCGAGAAGAGGATCGTCGCCTGCCGGGTCGGGCCTTCGGGTGCCGCCGCGTACCGGTAGAGGCCTCGCACGATCCCCTCGTCCACCCCCTCGGGCCGGGGTGGCATCTGGTAGTTCTCGTTGTAAAGGGTCAGGTAGTAGAAGATGTCCTCCGGCTCCGGCCCGTACATGCGATTGATCCCATCGGCGACGATGGCCGCCACCTCGTAGGCGAAGGCCGGGTCGTAGGCCTGCACGTTGGGGACGGTCGACGCCAGCAGCAACGACTGGCCGTCGTCGTGCTGCAGCCCCTCGCCCAGCAAGGTAGTGCGGCCGGCGGTCCCGCCCAGCAGGAAGCCCCGGCCCCGCATGTCGCCAAACGACCAGATCAGGTCGCCTACCCGCTGGAAGCCGAACATGGAGTAGAAGATGAAGAAGGGGATCATGGGCTGGCCCCACGTGGCGTAGGCGGTGCCGGCCGCGGTGAAGTCGGCCATGCCGCCGGCCTCGCTGATGCCCTCCTCCAGGATCTGGCCGTCGCGCGCCTCGGAGTAGGTCAGCATCAGTTTGGAGTCCACCGGCTCGTACAGCTGGCCCAGCGGGGCGTAGATCTTGACCTCCTTGAACAGGCCGTCCATGCCGAAGGTCCGGGCCTCGTCCGGGATGATCGGGACGATGCGCTGCCCCAGGTTCTTGTCCCGCAGGAGGTTGCGCAGCATCACGGCGAAGGCCATCGTCGTCGACACCGCCCGCTTGCCCGAGCCGGTGTCGAACTCGGCCAGGGCCTTCTCGCCCGGGGCGGGCAGGGGCTTGGCCCGCACCACCCGATGGGGGAGCGAGCCGTTGAGGCCCCGGCGCCGTTCCATCATGTACTGGTACTCGATCGAGTCCGCCGGCGGGCAGTAGAAGGGCGGTTCGCCCGTCTCCAGGGCCGCGTCGGGGATCTCGTCCTGCAGATACAGGCGGTCGCGCAGCAGTTTGAGCTGGGCCGCGTTCATCTTCTTGATCTGGTGGGTGGAGTTGCGCGCTTCGATCTCCGGGCCGAGCGTCCAACCCTTTATGGTCTTGGCCAGGATCACCGTTGGCTGGCCGGTGGTCTCGGTCGCGGCCTGGTAGGCGGCGTACAGCTTCCGGTAGTCGTGGCCGCCGCGCGGCAGGTTGCGCAGATCATCGTCGGAGAGGTGCTCGACCAGGGCCCGCAGCCGCGGGTCGGGCCCGAAGAAGTGCTCGCGGATGTAGGCGCCGTCCTCGGTGGCGTACTTCTGGAACTCGCCGTCCACGGTGGTGTTCATCTTGTTGAGCAGCACGCCGTCGACGTCGCGGGCCAGCAGCTCGTCCCACTTGCCGCCCCACACCACCTTGATCACGTTCCAGCCCGCGCCGCGAAAGGTGGCTTCCAGCTCCTGGATGATCTTCCCGTTGCCGCGTACCGGTCCGTCCAGGCGTTGGAGGTTGCAGTTGATCACGAAGATCAGGTTGTCCAGCTGCTCCCGTCCGGCCAACGACAGGGCGCCCAGGGTCTCGGGCTCGTCGCACTCGCCGTCACCGAGGAAGCACCACACCCGACTCCGCGACGTATCCGCGATACGCCGGTGCTGGAGGTAGCGGTTGAAGTGGGCCTGGTAGATGGCGTTGAGCGGCCCCAACCCCATCGACACGGTCGGGAACTCCCAGAAGTCCGGCATCAGCCGCGGGTGCGGGTACGACGACAGACCGCCCACACCGGCCTGGTTGCCCTGCAACTCCAGCCGGAAGTACTTGAGCTGCTCCTCGCTCAGCCGACCCTCCAGGAAGGCCCGGGCGTAGATCCCCGGCGCCGCGTGACCCTGGAAGTACACCTGGTCGCCGGCCCCGCCGTTGGCCTTGCCCCGGAAGAAGTGGTTGAAACCGACCTCGTACAGGCTGGCCGAGCTGGCGTAGGTGGCCAGGTGGCCGCCAATGCCCTCGGCCGCATGGTTGGCCCGCACCACCATGATGGCGGCGTTCCAGCGGATGTAGGCCCGGATGCGCCGCTCGACGTGCTCGTCGCCGGGGAACCAGGGCTCCTGGTCGGGAGGGATGGTGTTGACGTACGGCGTCGACACGGTGGCCGGGAAGCCGACCTGGTTGGCCCGGGCCCGTTCCAGCAGCTTCATGAGCAGGAAGCGGGCCCGAGTCTTGCCGCGCGCGTCGAGGATGGCATCGAACGAGTCGACCCATTCCGCCGTCTCTTCAGGATCGATGTCCGGTAGCTGGTGCGAGAACCCGTCGAAAATCACTCCCCTATCGTCGCGCTCAATAGCGGGGGAGCGGCGCCAGACTTCCCGACCTTGCCAGCAACCACCGAACGGCCGCGGCTACCGCGGCCGACGAGGTGACGGCACCGCCCGGGCCGTGACAGGATCGGGAGGTGACGCCCGCAGACGCCCTCCACGCCCGGTGAGGCCGACTGGGACCATCGTGTACACCGACGGCGCCTGCATCGGGAACCCGGGTCCCGGCGGCTGGGCGTGGGCGGTCCCCGGCGGCCGCTACGCCAGTGGCGCCGCGGCCCGCACCACCAACCAGCGCATGGAGATCCAGGCCGCCCTGCAGGCGGTCGTCGACCTCACCGGCCCCCTCGAGGTCGTCAGCGACTCCACCTACGTCGTCAACTGCTTCCGGGACCGCTGGTGGGTGGGCTGGCTGGCCCGGGGCTGGACCAACAGCCAGAAGAAGCCGGTCGCCAACCGGGATCTGTGGGAGCCGCTCATCAACGCCTACCGGGCCGACCCCGACCGGATCCGCTTCCGCTGGGTCAAGGGCCACAGCGGCGACGCTATGAACGACCTCGTCGACCGCCTCGCCGTCGCCGCCGCCAGCGCCCAACACGGCCGGCAGGGGGAAGGCACCCCGACCGACCTGGGCCGGACGGACCGCCCCGCCCGCCGCAGGTGAGTCGGGGGCGGGTGGCCGTCGACACGGGCGGCACTTTCACGGATGTCGTCACCGACGAAGGCCACGTGGTCAAGCTCCCGTCCGACCCCGACGACCCGGCCCGGCCGGTCGGCGCCGGCGTGCGCCGGGGGGGCGGTGCCGGCGTCCTGGCCCACGGCACCACGGTGGCGACGAACGCCCTCTTGGAGCGGCGGGGCGGCCGGGTGGCTCTCATCACCACCGAGGGCCACCGCGACGGCATCGAGATCGCCCGCCAGACCCGGCCCTCGCTGTACGACCTGTGGGCGGACCGGCCCGAGCCGCTGGTGCCGCGTGCCCTTCGCCTCGAGGTGTCCGGCCGGCTCGATGCCGCGGGGAAAGAGCTCACCGCCGTGGGTGCCATCCCCGACTTGCCCTCCGGCCTGGACGCGGTGGCCGTCTCGCTCCTCCACGCCGACCGCAATCCCGAACAGGAACGGGCGGTGGCCGCCGCGCTCGAGGGGCGGACCACGGTGGTGTGTTCCTCGGCGGTGTCGCCCGAGTACCGCGACTACGAACGGACCGTGACCACCGTGGTCGACGCCTACCTGCGCCGGCCCTGCGCTGCCTACCTGGCCGGGCTGCGCCCCGTGGCCCCTGAAGTGCTGGTGCTGACCTCCGCGGGCGGGCTGGTCCCCCTGGCGGCCGCCGCCGCCCGGCCGGTGACCCTGCTGCTGTCTGGCCCGGCCGGCGGGGTCCTGGCCGCGTCGCAGGCTGGAGCCGCGGCCGGCTTCGCGGACTGCGTGACCTTCGACATGGGCGGGACCAGCACCGACGTGTGCCTCATACGCGACGGCCGGCCCGAGCCGGCTGCAGAGCGCCGGGTGGGCGGATTGCCGATTCGCATGCCGTCACTGGACGTGCACACCATCGGCGCCGGTGGCGGATCCATTGGGCGGATCGACGCCGGCGGGGCCCTGATGGTCGGCCCCCAGAGCGCCGGGGCCGAGCCCGGGCCGGCGTGCTACGGCCGGGGCGGCACCTCACCCACGGTCACCGACGCCGACCTGCTGGCCGGGCGCATCCCGCCCGAGGGCCTCGCGGGCCTGGGCCGCCTCGACGGGGCGGCCGCCCGCCGGGCCCTCGAGTCGGCCGGCGTCACCGCGGAGGGGATGATCGCGGTGGTCGACAACGCCATGGTGCAGGCTGTGCGGGCCGCCTCAGTTCAGCGCGGCGTCGACCCCGCCGGGCTGGCGTTGGTGGCCTTCGGCGGCGCCGGGCCCCTGCACGCCTGCGCCCTGGCCGACGCGCTGGGCATGCCGGCCGTGGTCGTGCCGCCCCGCGCCGGCGTGCTGTCCGCGGTGGGCATCCTGGGCGCGCCCCGGCAGGTCGACGCGGTCCGCTCCTGGCCGGACCCCGCGGATCACGCCGGCGCCGCGGCCGCCGCGGCCCGGTTGGGCGCGTCGATCGGCGGCGTCGGCCAGATCGAGATCTGGCTCGACTGCCGATACGCCGGCCAGAGCCACGAGCTGACGGTGCCCTCGGTCGACGCCTTCCCAGCCGCGCATGAGCGCCGCAACGGGTTCGTCATGGATGGGACGCCGGTGGAGGTGATCGCTATCCGGGCCTCGGCGCGCTGGCCGTCGCCGGTCGACACCGCCCGCCTGCCGCCCCCCGACCGCGCCGGCGCGGTAGCGGGCCCGGCGGTCATCGCCGAGGAGGACTGCACCATCTGGGTGGCCGAGGGCTGGCGCGCCGACGCCCACCCCTCGGGTTCGTGGCTTCTCACCAGAGTGGATTGACGATGGACCCGGCCGCCTTGCAGGTGTTGATCTCGCAGCTCACCGGGGTGGCGACCGAGATGGGTGAGGTGCTGCGGCGCTCGTCTTTTTCACCAAACATCAAGGAGCGCGCCGACTGCTCGGCAGCCGTGTTCACCGCCGGAGGCGAGCTGCTGGTCCAAGCCGAGCACATCCCGGTCCATCTGGGGAGCATGCCGGCGTCGGTCGCCGCCGCCATCGACGCCGGAATGGAACTGGGGCCCGGCGACCAGATTCTCCTCAACGATCCCTTCGCCGGTGGCACCCACCTCAATGACCTCACCCTCGTCGCCCCCTGCCACGCCGCCGGCCGCCTCATCGGGTGGGTCGCCAACCGGGCTCACCACGCCGACGTAGGCGGCATGGCGCCCGGCTCCATCCCGCCCGCGGCGACCGAGATCTACCAGGAGGGGCTGCGCATCCCACCGGTGTTGTTGACACCGCAGGTGGCTGCCCTGCTCGAGGCCAACTCGCGGACGCCCATCGAACGGCGAGGCGATCTCGACGCCCAGGTCGGCGCCAACCGGGTGGGCGCACAGCGGTTGGCGGCCCTGGCCGGGCGGGTCGACGCCTTCGACGAGGTGCTCGGGTACGGCGAACGGCGCATGGTTGCGGCCCTGGCCGAGATGCCCGACGGGACGTGGCGGGCCGAGGACCAGCTGGACTCGACCGGCCCCGGTTTGGAGCAGCAGCGGCCGGTCTCGATCCGGCTGGCGTTGACCATCGCCGGCTCGGAGGCCACGTTCGACTTCACGGGCACGGAGTGGCAGCAGCCCGGCAACGTCAACGCCGTGGCCGCCGTGACCGCCAGCGCGGTGGCCTGGTCCATCCGCAGCGTGACCGACCCCGCCATTCCCGCCAACGGCGGCACCCAGCGCCCGGTCCGGATTGTCATTCCCGACGGTTCGATCGTCGGCGCCCGGCCGCCCGCCGCGGTAGGGGCCGGCAACGTGGAGGTCAGCCAGCGCGTCGCCGACGTCTGTTTGCGGGCCTTGGCCGCCGCCGCCCCTGACCGGGTCGGGGCCGCCGGCCAGGGCACCATGAACAACCTGATCCTCGGCGGTCGCTCCGGCTGGGTTTACTACGAGACCATCGGCGGCGGGCAGGGCGGCCGGCCGGGCCGGGCCGGCATGTCCGGTGTGCACACCGGCATGACCAACACCATGGACACCCCGACCGAAGCGCTCGAGCGCGCCCACCCGGTGCGGGTCCTGCGGTACCGGCTCCGGGACGGCAGCGCCGGCGTAGGCCAGTGGGTGGGCGGCGACGGGATCGAACGGGTGATCCAGGTGCTGGAGCCGGCGACCCTGTCCTTGATCACCGAGCGGCGCGTGAGCGCCCCGTGGGGCCTGGCAGGCGGCGGTCCCGGCGCCGTTGGTGAGAACTGGCTGTGGCCCGGCGGCGACGAGGAGCGGCGGGTTCGTCTGGGCGCCAAGCTCACCGTCGAGCTGGCCGCCGGCGATGCCGTCTGTGTTCTGACCCCGGGCGGCGGTGGGTACGGGGAACCCCAGCCGCCTGCCGCGTCGTCCAAGGAGACGTGGACCGTTCGTCCCCCTCCCTAGCACCGAGGTGGATACCCTCGCGGCCATCGCGGTGCGACCCCACACGACCTCGGGCGCCCCGACGCCCCGACACAGCAGCGCAGTCAGCGATGAACTGCTCGTCGGGTGGGCCAAAAATGGCGACCGGGACGCCCTCGACACGCTGCTGCGCCGCCATTACGACCGCATCCACGCCGTGTGCCGGCGCATGACCGGCAATGACGCCGACGCCGCCGACGCCGCCCAGGACGCCCTGATCGCGGTGGCGCGGGGCTTGCCCCGTTTCGACGACCGCAGCCGGTTCTCGACGTGGGTGTATCGCATCGCGGTCAATGCTTCGATCGACGAGCTGCGTCGGCGGGCGCGGCGGCCGGGCGTGAGTCTCGACGACATGGAGTCGTTGTCGGTGGCGGCGCCGGTTGGGGACGCTCCGGAGCAGGCCGCGGACCGCGTGGACATCGACGTGGCGTTGCGGCGCCTGCCGGAGGACTTCCGGGCCGCGGTGGTGCTGCGCGACCTGTGCGGGCTGGACTACGCCGAGATCGCCGAGGTGCTGCAGGTGCCCCCCGGCACGGTGCGGTCCCGAATCGCGCGCGGCCGGGCCGCCCTGGTCGGCCTGCTGGAGCCATCGGGGAGCGAGCCGTGACGGCGGGTCCGCATCTCGACGATGACCGTCTCTCGGCCCTGGTGGACGGCGAAGGCACGCCGGCCGACGTCTCCCACGCGGCCGACTGCGCCGAATGTCGGGGCCGGTTGGCGGCCTGGCGCGCCGCCACCCGCCTGGTCGCGGCGCCGCCGGGGCCGCCCTCCGCCGCGGCGCGTGACGCGGCAGTGGCCGCCGCCTTCGAGGCCGCCGATGTTGCGGACGGGCCGCAGCCTGTTCCGCTCGCCAGCCGCCCCCGGCGGGCGGCCACGGTGCTGAATGCTCGGGTGGCGGCGCTGGCGGCTACCGCAGCCGCGGTCGTCGCGGTGGTCGGTCTGGCGCTGGCGTTGGCGCACGGCGGCGGGGGCGGGGCGGCCAAGGCCTCCTCCGGGCCCGGAGTGGCGTCGGCGCCGACTTCGGTGGCGTCTGCGGCGGCCGCCCAGGGCAGCGGTGCCACCTCGACCAAGTCGCCGGCTCCATTGGCCCCGGCTCTGCCCTCCGGCTACGCCAGCCTCGGCGCGCCGTCGGACCAGGCCGCGCTCGTCACCGCCCTCCAACGGGCGCTCGGTGCCCCCACCGGTCGGTTCGCCGCGGCCCTGCCGGTCGCCTCGGCCTTCCGGCCCTGCTTGGCGTCGGCGGCCGCCGAGGCGCAGGTGGCCTCGTCGGTGCAGCCGGTCCTGGAGGCGACCGTCACCTTTGCCGGCACGCCGGCCCAGGCCATCGTCTTCGCCTCGGCCGGCCACCACGTGGCTGCGGTGGTCGCCGTGCCGGGCTGCCGCCGGCTGGCGAAGGTGACCTTCTGATCCGGCCGGTGGTGGGAACCGGAACGCGGGTGTTGACCGTCCAACGGCCATGCGAACCACGAACGTTCTCGTCGTCACCGCCGCTGCCGGCACGACCCTGGGACTGCTGCTGACCGGATGCGGCAGTGCCCCCGGCCGGGCTACCACTCCCGCCACCGTCCGGGGCGGGGCGCAGGCCGTGCTCACCGCCGCGGCGGCCGCGGCGGCCGCGGCCGGCAGGATCACCACCACGGGCACCGGGACCATCAGCGGGACGCCCGACACCATGACGGTCGCCATCAACGTGTCGACGACGGACCAGCACGCGGCCCCGGCCCTCGCCCACAACAATGCCGCCGCGACCGCTGTCCAGCAGGTTCTTGAACGCGACGGCGTCGCGGCCCCAGACATCCAGACCAGCGGCTTGTCGTTGCAACAGGTGACGTCGCCCAGCCCGGCTGGCTACCAGGTGGATGATGAGGTGACCGCGACGCTTCGCGATCTCACCAAGGCCGGATCGGTGATCGACGACGCGGTGGCCGCGGCCGGCGACGCCGGCCGGCTGGACGGCGTGAGCTTCTCGATGTCGGACACCAGCCCCCTCCTGGCCGCGGCCCGCCAGCAGGCGGTCGCCGCGGCTCGGACCGAGGCTGAGCAACTGGCCGCGGCCGCCGGCGAGCACCTCGGCGCCCTGGTCTCGCTCACCGACCAATCCGATCTGGGACAGCCCGTTGGCGTGGGCCTGGGGATCCCCAGCATGGCCCCCGCGGCCGTGCCGGTGCGGCCCGGCACGCAACAGCTGAGCGTGGCTGTGACCGCAGTGTGGGCGGTCGGTCCCTGATGGGCTGCTGGCCGGCCGGTACCCGGCTCCCGCTGTTCAGCCGCCGCCGGCCAGACGGCGAACCATCCGTATCACGGGTCGCAGCTCCTTGATCCCGAGCACCCGAGCCAGCCCCAGGTACACGGCCGCGCCGAGACCGATCTGTACCACCAGACGTGCGACCAGGAGGGCATCGCCAGCGCGCTTGGGGAACAGCAGCCCGACACCGACCACCGCGCAAGCGGCCACGCCGCCGGCCGTGACGATGCGGAGCAAGGCCCGGACGGTGTGCATCCCGCCCAGCGAACCGACCCGCCGGCGCAAGTCGTAGACGGCCACGAACGATGCCAGCGTGTACGGCGCGATCCACGCCAGGGCCAAGCCCGGCACCCCCAGAATGGGGTCGAGAGCCAGGGCGGCCACCACGGTGAGTGCGTTTTCCATGACGTAGATCCAGAACATGGCTCGGGCGTTCTGCATCGCCTGGTACATGCGCATGAGCAGAAAGAAGGCGGCGAAGCCCGGGAGACCGGCCGCGAAGAGGGCCAGGCTGGAGCTGACCAGGTGGGCGCCGGACTGGGTTACGCGACCATGGTGCACAGCCAGTTGGATAAATGGCTGGGCCACCGCGATGTACGCCAGGCCGACGGGGACGAGGACGGCGAGGGTGACTCGCAGGCCGAGCACAATTTGGCGTTCGAAGCCCCGGCGATCGCCATTCGACCATCGTTCGGCCAGGTCCGGCATCAGCGCGGACGCCACCGACACCGCGATCAAGGCGTACGGGAGTTGGAAAAACTGGTATGAGAACTGGTAGGCGGTGACGCCGCCCTGGACCTTGCCCGCCAGGATCATGACCAGAGCCAGCGACGCCTGGTTGGCGATCACGACGCCAACCAGCCAGCTCGACAGGCGGGCCACCCGGCGCACGGCCGGATGATGCAGATCCCAGACGGGGCGCAGCCGGTAACCCGCAGCCCGCATGGCCGGGAGTTGCACCAGCAACTGGGCCAGGTAACCGGCGGTGGTGCCGATCCCCAGGACCCAGATGGCGTGCTGGTCATGACCGAGCTGCGCCAGCACGGTGGAGGGGCTGGCGGTCTTGGCGGTCAGGATCTTCGAGGCGATCGCCTTGGTCGCCAGGAGCGCTCCGATGGCGATCAGGTTGTTGAGCACCGGCGAGAAGGCCGCGGTGGTAAACCGGCGCCGGGCGTTGAGGAGCGCGGTGGAGGCCACGATGGCACCGAGGAAGAAGACCTGCGGGGCGAAGTAGTGCAACAGCCGGGTGGCCAGGGCCCGCTCCGCCGAACCCGTGGACTCCGGGCTGAGCAGCAGGTAGAAGTGGATCACCCACGGGGCGAGCAGCCATAGGAGCGCGGCGATGGCGGCTAGGGCCACGGTGATGGCGGTCATGACCGCGGAGATGGCTCGCATGTTGTCTGCCCGGTCCTCGCCGCGGAGCTGGTCCACGAAGACCGGGATCAGGGTGGCGGACAGGATGCCGCCGAGCAGCAGGTCGTAGATGATGTTGGGGACGCCATTGGCGTAGTTGTAGGCGTCTGACAACGAGGCCACCCCGAGCACGTAGCCGATCGCCAGTACCCGAACGAAGCCGGTCAGCCGCGACGCCAGGGTGCCCGCGGCCAGGATGGCCGTGGCTCGACCCGTGGACGGGGCTCGGGTGGGGGGGCGCCGGTTCGGCGTGGACGGGGAGATGCGGCCGGGGGCGGGAGGGGTCCCGGCCGGGGGTGGTGGAGCGGCGCCTCGGGAGGCGGCCGGGGCTGGGGGTCGTGGCGTGGCGCGCCGGGGGGCGGCCGGGGCTGGGGGTGGTGGCGACACGGGCGGCGCCGGCCGCGGCGGGCGCGGCGGGGCGCTGGAGGTCGCCACTCGGGCTGGGGGGGTAGGCGCAGGGGCGGGCCCGGGCGCGGAGGGTGGCGGCAGTCGCGGCACGCCGGC
>DASXZS010000208.1:0-4420 GCA_036501785.1 Acidimicrobiales bacterium
AACCGAACCCGCCGGGGTTCACGACCGGGCCCTATCAGTTCTTCGCCAGCAACCCGGCGACGAGGTCAGGGACCCAGCACCTGGCCATGCTCGTCGAGAACACGCCCCAGACGATCGTCACGGGCAAGTGGGAACAGGACGCCCTCAGCTCCATCGGTTACCACTTCGTCTTCACCGATACCGGGCTGTCACCGACGGACCCCAATTTCAACGGCGACGTACAGAAGATGAAGAACGCCGGCGTGACGGGAGTGATCTTCCAGGCCACGGGCCAGATCCTCGGTCAGCTGGCCAACGCCATGAACCAGGCCGGCATGACGCTCACGTTCGGCAACTACGTCTCCACCGCCTACGACCCGGCGTTCATCCAGACCGCGGGTCCGGGCACGGCCGGGACGGTGCTGGAGCAGCAACTCGCCATGTACGAGGGCCAGGACGCGGCCGCCGTGCCCATGGTCGCCACCTTCGACCAGTGGTACAGCCGGGTGAACCCGGGCCAGACCCCCGACATCTACGCGGCCTACGGCTGGCTGGCCGGCATGCTGTTCGCCGAGGGGCTCAACGCCGGGGGGGCGCCGACACGCCCCGCCCTGCTCAGAGGGCTGCAGCAGATCACCTCGTTCAACGGGGCCGGGCTGGCCGCTCCCTCCGACCCGGTCACCAAGACGCCCCCGAGCTGCTGGATCGCCATCGACGTGTCCAACGGGAAGTTCGTACGGGACCCGGCCACACCGAGCGGCTTCCGGTGCTCGCCCAGCGGCTACTACCGGGAGCCGGGCACCTGATCCGGCCTGGCTCGGACGGCGCCAGCCCGACGGTCACCCGCCCAACCGATGGATCGCCCTAGGCTTTCCTGCTCACGCCTATGCCCCAAGTTCTGACCTCCAACGGCATCGTGGTGGCCTTCGACGAACGCCATTTCGCGCCGTTGCGGGATAGTGGAGACGTGCGATCCGACCCCGCCGAGCTGCGGGCCCGCTACGCAGAGGACGGCTATGTGTACCTGCCCGGGTTCCTCGACCGCGGGATGGTGCTGGCGCTGCGCCAGGCCTACTTTGCCGAGTTCGACCCGGGCTACTTGCAGACCGGCACCAGCCGCGCCGACGGCATCTTCTCCGGTCAGCGCTCCCCCGACCTGCCGGCCCACGGCGTCAGCGGGCATCCGGCCTACGCATTCGTGCGGGGGAGCCGGTTCCAGGCGTTCGCGGCCGATCCGCGCTTAGCCGCGCTGGCCGCCACCATGCTCGGAGGACCAGTGCGGCGCCTGCCCCGCGCCATCGTCCGCCACTTTGACCGGTCCGTTCCGAGGGCGTCGCGCGCCCACGTCGACTACAGCTACCTCAACCGGGGCAGCGACCAACTGCTGACGGCCTGGATCCCGCTGGGGGACTGCCCGCGGCCGACCGGCGGGCTGGTCTACCTGGAGGGGACGCACCGCCTGCCGGGGTCGTCGTTCGACGGTCTGCGGAGCGTCACCGACCGGCCCGGTGACGAGCGGGCCATCAGCCACGACCTAGGCTGGGTGGCCGACGAGCTGGGCCGGCGCTGGCGGTGGGCGGACTACCAGGCCGGGGATGTCACCGTCCACTCGCCCCACATCGTGCACGCCTCGCTCGATACCACCACCGACGCCATGCGGCTGTCGGCCGACCTGCGATACCTCCGGGAGGGCGAACCGGCCGACGGCCGCTGGCTGCAGGCCTGGGCCGGCGACGACGGCAACTGAGAGCCGCGGCGTCCAGCGGCCCTCAGCGGCCCTCAGCGGCCTTCCGGGGCCTTCCGGGCCTTCCGCGCCGACATGGGGCCCTGCTGGCGCCGGACCTCACGTCGATGCAGCTGGAACCCCGGGGAGCGCCGGCGGTCAGCCCTTTTGCAGGACCGCTTCGACCTCGAGGTTGATCTTGATCTTGTCGCCGACCACCACTCCGCCGCCGTCGAGGGGCATGTTGAACTCGATGCCAAAGTCGCCCCGGCTGATCTCGGTCGTGGCCGAGAAGCCAGCCCGAGTGCCACCCCACGGATCGGGACTGACACCGTTGAACTCCAGCTCCAGGTCCACGGACCGGGTAACCCCGTGGATCGTCAGATCACCGGTGACCAGGTAATCCGACCCCTGGGGGCGGACCGAGGTGGACTTGAAAATGATCTGCGGGTGCTTCTCCACCTCGAAGAAGTCCTGGGAACGCAGGTGGTTGTCCCGATTCTCATCCTGGGTGTCCACCGTCGTGGCGTCGATGACGGCCTCGACTTTGGAATCGAGCGGGTTCTCGGCGATGATGATGCTGCCCTCGAAGGTCTTGAAACGACCCTTGACCTTGCTGACCATCAGATGGCGGACGCTGAAGCCGACCTCCGAGTGGACGGGGTCGATGACCCAGGTCCCGGCGACCAGACCGGGGACGTCGACAGTGGAAACACTCATGGACAAAGACCCTCCGTTGCGGAAACTTCCGGTTGACGTATCAACAATCATCTTACCATCCTTCCAGTTGATACGTCAACGACTTAGACTGATGACCGTGGACGCGACAAGGTGGCTGACCCCCGAGGAGGATCGGGCCTGGCGCGGGTGGCTGGCGATGAGCGAGCGGCTCCGGGCCCAGATTGCCCGCGACCTGCTGGTTGACTCCCGGCTGTCGGATCCCGACTACATGGTGCTGGTCCACCTGTCGGAGGCGGAAGGGCATCGGGTCCGCATGACGGACCTGGCCGCCCGGCTCAACTGGTCGAAGAGCCGGCTCTCCCACCAGCTGGCCCGTATGCAAGCCCGGGGACTCGTGGAGCGGGAGGAGTGCCAGTCCGACGGCCGGGGCGCGTTTGCCGTGCTCGGGGCCTGTGGGCTCGCCGAGATCGAACTGGCCGCACCGAACCATCTGGCCAGCGTCCGACGCCACCTCATCGACCTCCTCACCGCCGACGAACTGACCCAGCTGGCCGCCCTCTGCGAACGAGTGGTGGAGCATCTCAACGGGCAGAGTGCCTGCGAGGAGGCCCAGGCCGCGGTGCCGGCCGGCGGAGACTCGACCGGGTCGTGCGGCATCGCGGCCGCAGCCGGCTGAAACGGCTGAACTGACTGGATCCCAAGGCGTTCAGCGGAGGGCTACCGGGTGGTCGAGATTGGCGTACTCCAGCGATTTTCCGGATCGGATCGCCCCCAACGGCCAGCGCCGGTCGGCCAGGGCCGCCAGCACGCCCAGCACCGCGACCACCCCACCCAGCACCGTCACCGCCGACCATCCGCCGGACGAATACACCGCCGCGGCGGCGGCGGAGCCAGCCGCGCCGCCGGCGAAGTAACACACCATGTAGGCGGCGTTGGCCCGGCTACGATCCGCGCCTCCGCCGGCGTACATCACGCTCTGGTTGGTCACCTGGGTGCCCTGCACGCCGATGTCGAGGAGCACGATGCCGACGATCAGCCAGACCAGATGGTGGCGGCCGAGCCACAGCGGGATCCAGGAAACCGCGGTGCAGGCGGCAAAGCCCCACGTCATGCGGCCGGTGTGGCCCCGATCGGCCAGCCGCCCGGCCCATGACGCGCACAGGGCGCCGCCCGCCCCGACCAGGCCGAACAGGCCGATGACGGTGTCGGTGTAGCGGAAGGGCGGCCCCGCGAGAAGGAAGGCGATCGTCGTCCACAGGATGCTGAAGCCGGCCATCCCGATGGCCCCGAACCCGGCCCGGCGGCGGAGGCCGGCGTCGCCCCGGAAGACCTGCACCGTCGAGCGCAGCAGCGCCCGGTAGGCAAGTTGGGGCCGGGCCCCTTCTGAAGGCAACACCCGAGCCAGCACCGCGGCCAGGACCAAGACCAGTCCGGCGCCGGCGCCGTATACCACCCGCCAGCCCCCGGCCCCGGCGACTAGGCCCGACAGGGTGCGGGCCAGCAGGATGCCGAGGAGTAGGCCGCTCATGACCGTGCCCACCACCCGGCCGCGCTGCTGCGGGCCGGCGAGGACCGCGGCGAACGGCACTAGCACCTGGGCCGCGACGGAACCCAGCCCGACGAGCAGAGCCAGCCCGATGAGCACACCGATGCTGCCCGCGGCGGCCGAGGCAGCCAGGGCGGCCGCGGTCAGGATCAGCACCAGCGGGACCATGCGGCGCCTGGGCACGATGTCACCGATGGGCACCACGAAGGCCAACCCCAGGGCGTAGCCGATCTGCGAGAAGGTGACCACCAGGCCGGCGGTGCCAGATCCCGTGTGCAACGCCCGAGCCAGGGTATGCAGCAGGGGCTGGGCGTAGTACAGGTTGGCGGCGGACAACCCGGTCCCGACGGCCAGCACCGCCACCAGGGCCCCCGAGATCTGGGATTGCTCCTCGGGGTCGGATGCCATCACCCGATCCACCGTACCGGTGGGGCCGGCGGGGCCGGCGGGGGTGGGGTCCCCGTCGGGCCCCCGTCAGGGCCCGTCAGGGT
>DASXZS010000209.1:0-4949 GCA_036501785.1 Acidimicrobiales bacterium
GTCCTGGTCGACGAGTACCAGGACACCAACCGGGCCCAAAACGAGCTGATCCTCCTGCTCGCCGGCGCCCACCACCAGGTCTCGGTCGTCGGCGACAGCGACCAGTCCGTGTACGGCTGGCGGGGGGCGGACATCCGCAACATCCTCCAGTTCGAGGAGGCCTTCCCCGACGTCACCGTGGTGGTGCTGGAGCAGAACTACCGCTCCACCCAGACCATCCTGGATGCCGCCAACGCCGTCATCTCCAACAACGCCATGCGCAAGCCCAAGGCCCTCTGGACCGAGCAGGGTCGGGGGCCGTCCATCGTCCGCTTCCACGCCGAGGACGAGCACGACGAGGGCCGGTGGCTGGCGGACGAGGTCCGCCGCCTGCACCGCGGCGAGGCCGACAAAGGCGGCGACAGTCACGGCCGGGCCCACGAATGGGGCGACATCGCCGTCTTCTACCGCACCAACGCCCAGAGCCGGGCGGTGGAGGAGGAGCTGGTCCGCCGGGACATCCCCTACAAGGTGGTGGGCGGACCCCGCTTCTACGAACGCATGGAGATCAAGGACCTGCTGGCCTACCTGCGGGCCATCGCCAACCCCGCCGACGAGGTCTCCCTCAAACGGATCATCAACGTGCCCAAGCGCGGCGTCGGCGACACCAGCGTGGCCCGCCTCGACCGCTTCGCCCGGGACCGCAACATCCCCTTCGCCGAGGCCATGGCGGACCCCGAGGCGGCGGGTATCACCAGCAAGGCCCTCAGGGGGATCCTCGACTTGCACCGGTTCCTCGCCGAGCTACGGGCCGACCGGGCCGCCGGGACGGGCCCCGCCACCCTCCTGGAGACGGTCGTAGATCGCACCGGCTACCTGGCCGGGCTGGAAGCGGATCACACCGTCGAGTCCGACGGTCGCATCGAGAACATCGAAGAGCTCATCGGCGCCGCCCGCGAAGCCGACGACCTGGACAACTTCCTCGAGGAGGTGAGCCTGGTCGCCGACGCCGACGAGGTCGACGGGGACACGTCGAAGGTCACCTTGATGACCCTGCACACCGCCAAGGGCCTCGAGTACCCGGTGGTCTTCATCATCGGGATGGAGGACGGCGTCTTCCCCCACCTGCGCTCGCTGGGCGAGCCCAACGAGATGGAAGAGGAACGCCGCCTCGCCTACGTGGGCATCACCCGGGCCCGGGAGCGGCTGTACCTGTCGCATGCCTGGTGCCGCAACCTGTGGGGTCAGACCCAGTACAACCCACCCAGCCGCTTCCTCAACGAGATCCCCGACTCGGTGATGCGCGCCGCGGCGGAAGGCCGGCGCCCTGCCTCACGCCTGTCCGGCCGCAGTGGGCGGGATCAGATCGTGGAGTCGGCGATGCGGCGGGGAAAGGTGGGCCCGGTCCACGGGACAGGCGCCGAACTGCTCGGCCTGCGTGCCGGCGAGACGGTGGTCCACGCCAAATGGGGCGAGGGCGTGGTACTGGAAGTCAAGGGCGACGGCGATCGAGCCGAAGCTAAGGTGCACTTCCCGGCGGTGGGCGAGAAGCATCTGGCGTTGTCGTTGGCGCCGATCAAACGGGCCTGACGTAGCCTGGCGTCATGAGCGAGGCCACTGCCATCAGCGACATCATCATCAGCCGGCCGGGCACCGAGCCGTCATCCGCCCGGCCGGGCGGGACCTTCCCCTGGTCGGGGGCGGCCACCGCCGAAGATGAGCGGCAGCACCGCAAGCAGCGCCTGGCCGCGGCGTTCCGTCTTTTTTCCAAGTACGGCTACGACGAGGGAGTCGCCGGGCACATCACGGCGCGGGACCCCGAACGGCTCGATCACTTCTGGGTCAATCCGTTTGCCGTGCCGTTCGCCAAGATCCGGGTGTCGGACCTGCTGCTCGTCAACCACCAGGGCGAGGTGGTCGAGGGCGACCGGCCCCTCAACCGGGCCGCCTTCGCCATCCACTCCCAGGTGCACCGGGCCCGCCCGGACGTGGTCGCCGCCGCCCACTCGCACTCGCTGCACGGGAAGGCATGGTCGTCGCTGGGCCGGCCGCTGGACCCGATCACCCAGGACGCGTGCGACTTTTACGAGGACCATGCGGTGTACGCCGGCTTCAACGGCGTCGTGGTGGACACCGAGGAGGGCGGCAACATCGCCGCCGCCTTGGGCGGCACCAAGGCGGTGATCCTGCGCAACCACGGCCTGCTGACCGTGGGGCAGTCGGTGGACGAGGCGGCCTGGTGGTTTATGCGCATGGAGCGCTGCTGCCAGGTGCAGCTGATGGCGGAGGCGGCCGGGACGCCGAAGTTGATCAGCGACGAGGCGGCCAAGCAGGTCTACGGGATCCAGGGGACACCGATGGCCGGGTGGTTTACCTTCCAACCGCTGTACGAGTTGATCGTCGAGGAGCAGCCGGACCTGCTCGATTGACTAGCAGGGCGGGCTGGGCTGGCCCGGGGGCGATCCCGGCGGCTGATAGGTCGCGGCGTTGGTTCCCGGCAGCGTCGTGGCGGAGGTGCTCGAGGTGGTGCCACTGGTGGTCGGGGTGGATCCGGTGAAGGTCGAGCCGGTGACGACCTCGAGGTTGTACGGCGACGGGGTCAGGTCCGGCGCCGCCACCAGGGTGGCGCCACCAGAGATCTGGGCGGCCACCTGCTGGGCTGCGGTGAGCGAGTCGGGGGCGTAGCGGACCTCGGTTGTCGAGTGCCCGTAGCCCGGGGAGGCGGCCACGCCGGCGTGGTAACCGAGGCCGGTGAGCAGCTGGACCACCTGATTGGCCTGCCCGCCCGTGCCGGTGCCGTTGGCCACTTCGATGCTGACCTTGGTGGGCGCCACCGTGACCGGCGGCAGGGTGTTAGCCGGCTTGCTGGGCGGGCCCTTGGTGGTCGAGGAGCTCTTGGCTGGGGTCGCCGGCGCGGTGCCGAAGCTGTTGAAGGCGGCGATCGTCTGGGCGGCCTGGGGCTGCTGCAGGCCGAGGACATCGGCGCCGCCGGCGGTGACATACCCGTAGGTCGGCAGGGTGAGGTTCGGGATGGCGGCCACGTCCGCGGCCCGGAAGGTGGTGGCGAGGCTGATCATGAGGCTGGAACCAAACCCGCTATCCACCGTCAGGTTTCTGGTCACCCCGCCGATGATGGAGTTGAGGGCGAGGGGATTGGTGAACTCGCCCGTGGCCTTCTTGAGCATCTTCTTGATGAAGGCCTGCTGGCGCTGGATGCGGGCCAGGTCGCTCAGGCCCTCCTGATGCCAGGAACCGTCGAGGTAGTACTCGTAATGGCGGGACCGGACGAACTCCAGGGCCTGGTCACCCGTGAGGCTGTAGCAGCCGGCGGCGGGAATGGAGAGGTCGGAGTACAGGTCCCGGACCGGGGTCGGGAAGTAGAAGTTGACCCCGCCGACCGCGTCGCTGATCTCCTTGAAGGAGTTGAAGTTGACCTCGACGTAGTGGTTGATGGGGACGTTGAGGTCGGATTCGATCGTTTGGATCAGCAGGTTGGGGCCGGTGTCGAAGGCCGAGTTGATGCGGTTGCTGGCCTGACCGGGGATCGGGCCCCACAGGTCCCGGGGGATGGACAAGAGCATCAGCTGCCGGGTCTTGGGCACCACCCGGACCAGGATGATGGTGTCGGAGCGCTGGCCTGGGGTCTGGCCGGCCGGGCCGCCGAGCAGCTGAGCGTCGGGACCGCTCAGGCCGGCCCGGCTGTCGCTGCCGACCACCAGCAGGGTAAACGGCAACCCGCCGCTCTGGGCGGCCAGGGCGCTCAGCTTGGTGGTGTGGATCTGCCCCAGCCGCCACTTCACGTACCCGTACGAACTGATGGCCCCCACCAGGATCAGGGCCACCAGCACATTGGCGCCGATGAGCGTGCGCCGGGGCCAGCGGCGGGCTCTGGTGATCACCCGCACGCCCGAGTGGGTGCCCCTCCGATGCCGGGGGCTGTCCGACCCGACGCCCGCATCCGGGCGGCGATATGGAGTACCAGGCGGAGGCGCAGGAGTGCTCATAGGACCACGAGGTGAATCGAGGCAGGCGGGCCGGGCACCCGGCCCACTCCACGTCTGCGAACGGTGCCCGCGACGTCGATTCCGCCCGCAGGACCCGGCGGCCATATTAACCGGCGCTGTGGCGCGGATGGGGTCACCCGGGCTGGCCGGGTCCGGAACCGACCTGCGAGGATCGGCGCGTGACGGCGTCTGGGCACGGGGAGACCAGTAACGACGGCCGGTCGTTGGCCTCCAGCCTGCGCCACCGCCGGCTGGCCCCGCAGGTGCGTCGCTTCGGCAAGCAGGTGCTGGTGCGCTGGGACACCCTGCGCCATCGCCGCGACCCGTCGATCCGGCAGTGGATCCCCGTCTTCGCCGGGGCCCGGTCGGGGCACGTGGCCATCCCGTCGCGCGCCATCGCCTCCAGCCGCGGCCAGGCCGCCGACTTCGTGCGGCACCGGTTGGTGCTACCCGGCGACCGGGTGCTCGACGTGGGCGCCGGCAACGGCCGCCAGGCCATCGGGCTGCTGGAAATCGGCATCGCCGCCTACACCGGGCTGGAGGTGGTCAAGAGCAGCGTGGACTACGGCAACCAGGTGTTCGCCGGTCACGGTCACGTCCGTTTCGACTGGCTGGACGTGGTCAACCCCATGTACAACCCGCAGGGCCGCCAGCACCCCGAGGCCGTGGTGTTCCCGTACGACGACGAAGCCTTCGACTTTGCGGTGGCTTCCTCGCTGTACACCCATTTGGAGCGCCTCGAGGTGGTGGAGCGGTACGTGCGGGAGACGGCCCGGGTGGTGCGGGCGGGGGGCGGCGCCTTCATGACGTTCTTCCGCAGCCCGCCGAACGCCGTGGCCGCCGACGCGGTGCGCTCGGTGTTCCGAGAGGACGACATCCGGCGGGTGGTGGGGACCGGATTCGTCATCGAGGACGCCGTCGGCGGGCACACCACGGGCTTCCACGACCAGTGGATGCTCTACCTGC
>DASXZS010000210.1:0-7057 GCA_036501785.1 Acidimicrobiales bacterium
GGCAGGAGCAGGCTGCTGCCGGCTTCGGGCGCGGTCCCCAGCACGGTGAAAGGCATCCGGATGCGGCTGTCCTCCGCCACCAGGACCACGTCACAGTGCAGCAGGACGGTGGCCCCGAAGCCGACCGCGACCCCGTGCACGCCGGCGATGAGCGGCTTGCTGAAGCGCAACAGCGACTCCAGGAGACCGTCGAACGTCTCGGAGAGCTCGCTCGAGGAATCGCCGTCGGTGGGGATGGCGTCGAGGTCTACGCCGCTGGAGAAGCCTCGCCCGGCGCCGACCAGCACGACGACGCGCACCGCCGGCGCCTCGTCGGCGGCGTCCAGCGATTCGGCCAGGGACCGGTAGGACGCGGCGGTGAAGGCGTTGAGCCGGGCCGGGCGGTTGAGGGTGAGGACGCGCACCGCGCCCTCGTCGGCGGTCAGCACCACGTCCCCGGGCGCCGGCGCCATCAGATGATGCGGCTCTGGTGGCCCGCCCAGTACCGGTCCCGCAGCAAGCGCTTGTACAGCTTGCCGTTGGGATCGCGCGGCAGCTCGTCGGCGAAATCGACGGACCGAGGGCACTTGTAGGGCGCCAAGCGCTCCTTGCAGTAGGCAATCAGCTCGGCCTCGAGCGCAGGCCCGGCCGTCGAGAGATCCTCGACCTGGACCACCGCCTTGACCTCTTCGCCGTACTCAGGGTTCGGAACGCCGATAACGGCCACATCGACGACGGCCGGGTGCACGGCGAGCGTGTTCTCGGCCTCCTGAGGGTAGATGTTCACGCCCCCCGACACGATCATGTAGGCCTTGCGGTCGGTCAGGTACAGGTAGCCATCCTCGTCGAGGTAACCGATGTCGCCGAGGGTGCGCCAACCCTTGTCGTTGAAGACCGCCTTGGTCTTCTCGGGGTCGTTGTGATACTCGAAGGTGGCCTCGTGGCCGGAGAAATACACGGTCCCCGGCGTGCCAACCGGGCATTCGTCACCCTCGGCGTCGACGATGTGCAGGACCGCGGTGTCCCGCGCTTTGCCGACGGAGCCCCTGTGCTCGAGCCACTCGTTGGGGTCGATCCACGTCCCGCCGATGTCCTCGGTCCCCGCGTAGTACTCGTAGATGATCGGGCCCCACCAGCCCAGCATTCCCTCCTTGACGGCTACCGGGCACGGCGCGGCGGCGTGCACCACCATGCGCAGGCTCGACACGTCGTAGCGGACCCGGACCTCCTCGGGCAGGCGCAGCATCCGCACGAACATGGTGGGCACGAACTGGGCGTGGCTGACGCGGTGCCGCTCGATCAGCTGCAGACACCGCTCCGGGTCGAAACGTTCCATGACCACGACGGTCCCGCCCACCCGATTGGTGGACATGCTGGCGACGAGCGGGGCGGCGTGGTAGAGCGGGGCAGGGCACAGGTAGACATCGCCGGGCTGAAGCCCATAGCGGCCGGCCCAGCCTTGCGCCATCTGCACCTGCCGGGCAGTCGGATCGCCGAGCGGGGTCGCCGGCAACGGTTTACGCACCCCTTTGGGTCGGCCGGTGGTGCCCGACGAGTACAGCATCTCGGTGCCCTCCAGCTCGGTGTCGAGCGGCGTCTCGGGCTCCTTGGCCGCGTGGTCCTCGTAGGGCGCAAATCCCTCACCGGCGCCGTCGACCATGAACCGGGCCGGCACCCGGCTCAGGTCCAGACCGGCCAGCGCCCCGGCCACGCCGGAGGACGCCACCAGGGCCTGGGCGCCGCAGTCGTCGAGTATGTACTGGACCTCGGCCGGCGTGAGATGGCTGTTGATAGCGGTGTAGCGCAAACCGGACCGCTGCGCTCCGGAGGTGAGCTCCAAGTACCGGGGGTGGTTTTCCATGAGGATGGCGAGGGCGTCCCCTGGCCGTAAGCCGACGCCATAGAACAGGTGGGCGGCCTGATTGGCGCGGCCTTCCAGCTGACCGTACGTGGTGACCTCGCCGGTCTCGCCCATGATGATGGCGAGCCGGTCGGGGTTGGCTTCGGCGTGAGCCCGGGGGTGGAGCATTGGCAATTTGACCTCCGTCGCCACGGGTCGACCTCCGTCGCCACGGGGCGGGGCCCAAGCTATCCGGGCGGTAAGCGGCGCCGCTCGGTCCGATCGCCGACACCGGCGACTACAATCGAAAGCAGTGTTTGCAAGATGCTGCAGCCGAGAGGGGAAGACGCCATGACAACCATCGACGACACCCTCGACGTCGACGACTACGACGAATTCGCCCTATTGCACGAGAACGCCGAGGAGTGGGGCCTGCCCTTCGCCAGCCGGCCCGAGGTCAGCCGGGACAGCCTCGAGATCGAACCCGGTCAGCAACTCAGCTATATCCGCTGGGGCTCGGCCGACCCGGAGATGATCTACCTGCACGGCGGCGGTCAAAACGCCCACACGTGGGACACCGTGGCGCTGGCGTTGGGCCGGCCGGCGATCGCCTTCGACCTCCCCGGCCATGGTCGCTCCTATCGGCGGGATGACCGCAACTACGGGCCCTGGCGCAACGTGGAAGCCCTGGAGGTCGCCATCCCCCAGGTGGCGCCGAACACCGCGGTCGTCGTCGGCATGTCACTCGGCGGGGCGACGGCCACCCATCTAGCGGCCAAACGGCCGGACCTGTGCCGGCGGGCGGTCATCGTCGACGTGACCCCACAAGTCAACGACCCCACCCGGACGATGACCACCATGGAGCGTGGATCAGTCGCCCTCATCGGCGGGCCGCCGACCTACCAGTCGTTCGAGGCCATGGCGATCGCGGCCATCGAGCTCAGCCCCTACCGGGCCGCCTCAGGGGTGCGGCGCGGGGTGCGCCACAACGCCTACCGCCGCTCCGACGGGCTGTGGACGTGGCGGTATGACCTGTTTGGTCCTCGCCCCGAGAACGCCGGCGAGTGGTCGGACTTCACCTCGCTCTGGGACGATGTCAGCCGGACCACCGTGCCCGCCATGCTGGTCCGCGGCGGCGAATCGAAGTTCGTGACCGATGGCGACGTGGCCGAGTTCCAGCGGCGCCTGCCAGCAGTGCGCTACGAGGTCGTCGAGGGGGCGGGGCATGCCATCCAGAGCGACCGCCCCTTGCAGCTGGTGGCGCTCATCGAGGCCTTCGCCTTCGGACCCTGACCGGCATCAGCCGGCCTCGCCGGCCCGCCGTTCGAGCGCGGCTTGCAGTCGAAACTGGAGCAGGGTGGTCGTCAGGTCGCTGCGGGTGCGCTCCAGCACGGCGCGCAGGGCGTCGGCGCTGCGGCGCAGACCGCCGGTGACGGCGTCGGGGAAGTCCACCCCGACGAGCAGCTCGTAGGCGTCCTCCATGGCGGCCAGCAGGTCCTCGGCCACGTCCGCCTTCCCTTCGCGGAGCCGGTCCAGCAGGTGCCGGCGCAGTTCGGATGCGGCCTCCGCCAGGCCGTTGAGCCAGGCCGGCGGCTCGACGCCCAGGTCCAGGTGGCCAGGAACGGCGGCGCCGCCGACCAAGGCGGCGGTCAGGGCCGCTTCGGCGTACTCCTTTTCGGCGTCGTGGAGGAAGCCGGCGTAGGCGACCCGCGGCCAGGGGCGGACCGCGGCCTGGGCCTGCCGCAGGGCGGTCTCGGCGTCGGCCAGCAGGGTGGCCACCCGCTCGGGTTGCTGCCGGTGTACCGCCCGAATAGCGCTGCCGGACGCCCGGATCGTCAGGCGGCAGGCCGGTAAGCCGGCCTCGCGGGCCGCGTTGGCGGCGGCCAGCTCCACCCGGGCCGTATCAACCTGACGAGCCAGGTCAACCCGGCCGGAGGGAGAGATCAGTTGGCGGCGCGGCGCAGGCCGACGTCGCCGTACCCGCTGGTGCCGAGGTCGTAGGCGGGGCGGGAGCGGGCGACCCGAGCCGGAGGAGGCATGAAGGTGAGCTTGAGCTCCCGCTCAGCCGCCAGGTTGCGGATCCGGATCAACAACGCCACATAGCCGGCCAACATCAGGTCGAACAGCACCTGCACGGACCACATGATCGACAGCCCAGGGATCATGGCCAGCAGGAACGAGCCCACCACTCCCGCCAGCAGGGCGAAGAACACGTCCCGGCGGCGCTTCTGGGTCTGGCGGCGGCGCAGGGCGGCCGCGGTCGCGGGCCGGCGGCCGATCCCGGCGACGGGGCGGCCGGTCAGCCGCGCCGGAGCCGGTCGGTAGGCGGACACGACCCGACCGGCGATGGGCCCGCTCCGGAGCCGGTTGGCCGGGGCCATGGTGGCCGGGGCGGCCCGCTCCAGCACGCTGAGGTGCCGGCGAAACGTCCCGACGGAGTCGTAGAACGTCCCCTCGGTCCGTGAGCGCAACCACGAAACCAGGAGTACCCCCCAGACAATGGCGAGGACCAGCAGAACCACCGTAGTCAAGACTCCTCGGCCTACCCTTCGGTGTCAGGGACCGTACGCCACTGCACGCGTACAGTGGTGGATCCCCCACTGCCGAGTACCCCGGGCGACCGGTCCGGCCGTCATTGATCAGGAACTGCCGATGCTTTCAGGCAATTCTCAGGGACGTTAACCCGATCGGGCAGCCAGCGCCAGCGGAACGGGCAAAAATCAGGGCTGACCTGCCCCGACGCGACGCTAACTGAGAGGGTCGTTCTCGCTGTCGCCGACCAGCTCCTCGATCTGGGTGTCCAGGTCCAGAACCGGGTTGGCGGCGGTGTTGACAAGCGGGGTGGCCAGGTCGGCGGGCCGGCGCCAGTGCCCGCTGCGGCCGCCGGTCTTCTCCCACAGGGCCAGGTCGCCGATGACCATCGACCGGTCCGACGACTTGCACATGTCGTAGATGGTGAGCGCCGCCACCGCGCAGGCCGTCATGGCTTCCATCTCCACCCCGGTGCGGTCGACGGTCTCCACCTGGGTTTCCACTTCGACGAAATCGTCACCCAGAGTGAAATTGATGGTCACCGCGCCGACCAGCAGGGGGTGGCACAGCGGGATCATGTCGGCGGTGCGCTTGGCGGCCTGGATGCCGGCGATGCGGGCCGCGCCCAACACGTCGCCCTTGGTGATGGCGTTGCTGGCCACCTTGGCGGTGGTGTCCGGCTTCATGAACACCTTGCAGCGGGAAATGGCCCGCCGGTGGGTGGCTTCCTTGGGGGTGACGTCGACCATGCGGGCCCGACCGAGCGGGTCCAAGTGAGTAAGGCCTCGGTCGGACATGGTGGGTAGTCTACCGACGCCAGGCGGGCCCGTCCTACCCGCCGATCTGGCTCATGCTGCGAGCGGGCCGGATGAAGTGCACCTGGCCGATGGAGTGCCCCGCCCATTTCCGGCCGACCTCAGCCTCGACCGCCGCCGCCACGTCGTCGTCGCTCCCCCCGCCGCGCAGAATGCCCCGCAGGTCAGTCTCCCGGACCGAGAACAGACAGTTGCGCAGCTGGCCCTCCGCCGTCAGGCGGATCCGGTCGCACGACTCGCAGAACGGACGGGTCACACTGGCGATCACCCCCACCCGACCGCCACCGTCGGCGTAGGTATACGACTCCGCCGGCGCCGAATCGCGCACCCCGCCGCCGCCAGGGGCCACCAACTGCCACTCAGCGTCGATGGCGGCAAGGATCTCCTCCGCCGGCACCACCTGCGACCGGCTCCAGGTGCCGCCGCCGTCGAGGGGCATCCACTCGATGAAGCGCAGCTCCACTCCCTTGGCCCGACCGTAGGCGGCGAAGTCGACGATCTCGTCGTCGTTGAGCCCCCGCACCACCACGCAGTTGACCTTGACCGGATCCAGCCCGGCCTCCACCGCGGCTTCGATGCCGGCCAGCACCTGCTCCAGGGCGTCTCGTCTGGTGATGCTGGCGAAGCGGTCCGGGCGCAGCGAGTCGCACGAGATGTTGATGCGCCGCAGCCCAGCCCGGGCCAGGTCAGCGGCCTGGTGGGTCAGGGTGGCGCCGTTAGTGGTCATGGCCAGGTCCACCCCGAGATCGGCGAGCCCGCGTACCAGGACCGGCAGGTGGGCCCGGACCGTGGGTTCACCACCCGTGAGGCGGATGCTGTCGAAGCCGAAGCGTTCCACGCAGACGCGCGCTACCCGAGTCAGTTCCTCGTAGGTGAGCAGCTCGTCACGCGGCAGCCACTTCATGCCCTCTTCCGGCATGCAGTAGGTGCACCGGAAGTTGCAGCGGTCGGTAATGGAGATGCGCAAGTCGCGAACGGTGCGGTTGTGCGGGTCGACTAGGGCAGCTACCACACCCCCACCCTACGGCCCCAGCAGCAATAGGTCGACGTCGTCCCCGATGAGAACCGCGGCGTCGGGGGGCACGATGGCCAGCCCATCGGCCAGGGCCATGGCGTGCAACTGGTGCGAACCCTGCCCGCCGGCGCTGCGCACGTGGTACCGGCCGTCGGCCTGCAGGCCCACCTCGACCCGGGTAAAGGTGGTGCGCCCGTCCTTCGCGCCCCGCCAGCCGCCGTCGTCGACGATCGCAGGCACCGGGACCCGGTACCAGTCGCCCTCCTGGCGGCCGGCCATGCGCCGCAACCCGGGCCGGGCCAGCACCTCATAACTGACCATCGACGACACCGGGTTGCCGGGCAGCCCGAACACCGGCGTGGCGCCCACCAGCCCGAAGGCAAACGGCTTCGCCGGCCGGATGGCCACCTGCATCCAGTCCATCTTCCCGATGCGATCGAGGACCAATTTCACCCAGTCGAAGTCGCCCATGCTCACCCCCCCGCTGGTCACCACGGCGTCGCAGCGGGCCACCCCGTCCAACAGCCGCCGCTCGATCTCGGCCCCGTCGTCGCGGGCGATGCCCAGGTCGACCGCCTGGAACCCGTCCCGGCGCAGCAGGGCCATGAGGGTGCGCCTGTTGGAGTCGCGGATCTGGCCCGGGAGCAGCGCCCCGCCCCCCTCGATCAACTCGTCGCCGGTCGACAGGACACCGACGACGGGAGCCACCACGGCGGCCACTCTTTCCCGGCCGACACTGCACAGCACGCCCAGGTGGCCGGGACCGAGGACGGTGCCGGCCCCGAACACCTCCTGGCCGGCCGCCAGGTCCTCGCCGGCCCGGCGCACGTGCTCGCCGGCCGCGGCCGGAGCCGAGACCCAGACCTGGTCGCCCTC
>DASXZS010000211.1:0-2989 GCA_036501785.1 Acidimicrobiales bacterium
GGTCGGGGCGGCGGGGGCGGGGGGGCCGCCGGGGCCGGCGGGGCCGGGGGCGGGGATGATCAGCGGGTGGTGGCGGTCAACTTCACCACCAGCGGGGCGCCGGTGGATCTGCCGCCCGGCGAGTGGGCCGTGGAGGTCAGCACTGGGGTTGGCGGCGAGGGGCTGCCGCCCGTAGCGCCTGGCGGGCGGGAGGGGCGGGTGGCGGGGCGGGTGTCCCTGGGGCCGGACGAGGCGGTCATCCTGCGGCCAGCCGTCCAGCTCTAGCCGGCGAAACCGTCCGACGGTCGGCGTCGGCCCCCAGGTCGCGAAACGGACACACTTCCGGCCGGGCGCCGGCGCCGAGCTGGAAAAGCGTGTGCGCTTTCGTGCGAATTTCTGCACCAGAACGGACACGCTTCCAGCAGTGGCGCCCGCCCTACCCCGCCGCCGGCCCCGCCCCGAACGACCGCCCCGACCGCTCCTCCAGCACCAACCGACCGGAACCGTCGAACGCCAGCACGGCCCGTCCCTCCACCAGGGCCCGCACCGGGTCGGCCACCATGGTCGACCGCCAACCCCGCGCCATTCGGGCGTCGGGATCGGCGCGCAGGTAGGCCGCCAGATCGCCGCGGGTGGCCAGCAGGGCAGCGTCGATGCGCTCGTCCCGGGCCAGCTGCGCCACCCAGGCCATGAGGAGGGCCACCGCAGCGCGCAGCTCCTTGGGCACGTCGTCCGCCGGCGGCAACCGCAGCTGAGCCGACGGCAGGGCCGACCCGCGTTCCACCGCGGCCAGCAGCTCGGTGGTCACCTCCGCCCGCAAGTGCCGCCCCTCCAGGCCGCGCACCTGCGCCAGGGCGGCACCCGAGGCCGGCGGCCGGTGGGCGATGGCCTGCAGGGCCAGGTCGGGCAGGACGGTGCGCGCCGGGAGGTCCAGCAGCTGCGCCCGCTGCTCGCGCCAGGCCGCCACCTCCTGGGCCACCCCTCTTGAGGGGCCGCGCAGCTGGCGGGCGTCGCGGAGCTTCCACCAGGCCCGGAGCGGGTCGGGGCCGCCGTGTGGGCGGACGAGCAGGGCGGTGCATTCTTCCTCGGCCCACAACCGCCGGCCGTCGCGCTCCAGCAGATCCCCGATGGCGTCTGCGAGCTCCAGGAGATGTTCCACATCAGCGGCGGCGTAGGCCAGTTGGGACTCGGTGAGGGGACGCCGGCGCCAGTCGGTGAGCCGGTCGCCCTTGGCGACCATCCGGCCCAGGAAGGCCTGCGACAGGGCGCCCAGGCTGGACGACCCGTGCCCTTCGAAACCGCCGCCGATCTGGGTATCGAACAACCGGGTCGGTCCCCGTCCGCACGCCCGCTCCAGCACTTCCAGGTCCTGCTCCGCGGCGTGGGCCACCATCAGTCCCGGGCCCTCCAGGACCTTCGCCAGCGGGGCCACGTCGACCGCCATGGGGTCGACCAGCGCCACGCCGGCGGGCCCGGACTCGCTGGCGGGCCAGGCCACCTGGACCAGGGCCAGGTGGGGCCAGTACGTCCGCTCGCGGTGGAACTCGGTGTCCAGGGCGTACCGATCCGCCGCCAGCAGCCGCTCGACCAAGCTGTCAAGGGCCGCGGGCCCCGTCACGACTTGGGCGTCCACTTCGGCCTCCTTCGGGGCTGACATTACCGCCCACCCGGGCCGGGGCGGGCGTTCAACCGCCGTAGCTCATGCGAGTGTCCTCCATGCGCAGCACCTCCAGGCCGTCGTCGACCTCGCCGCCGCAGCTGACGACCTCGCCGACGAACAGGGTGTGGCTGCCACACGGGACGTCGTGGCGGACCTCGCATTCCAGCCAGGCGGCGGCCTCGGCCAGTACCGGCGCCCCGGTCAGCCCGGCCCGCAAGGCGAACCCACCCAGGTGGTCAGGGTCGCCGTCGTCGTCCAGCGGCTTGACGAACTTGCGCACCATGGCCCGTTGCTCTCGGGGCAGGATATTGAGGGAAAAGACCCGGCCGTCGCGCAGCAGCCCATGGCTCACCGCAGCCGCTTCCACGCTGACCGCCACCAGCTTCGGTTCGACGGCGACCTGGGTAGCCCAGTTGAGCGTCATGAGATTGCGACGGCCCGGCACTCGGGTGCCGAGCACATACAGGCCGCTGGGCATGCTCCACAGGATGCGCCGGCGCAGACGGTCGTAACCCTCCGGATCGACACCTTCCGGAAACGGTCCCACCAATTGCGGCTCGGCGCCCATCACCGGGAGGCTAGCGGGACGGCCTCGCGGCTCACTCCTCGCTGGTGCCGCGCCAGTTGGGATCCAGCTGGCGCAGAAAGAGGGCGCACCGTTCGGCCTCCGACTCCTCCCCGATTGCGGCCGCCGCGGCTCGGAGGGCGTCGAGGGCCCGCAGGAACCCCCGATTGGAGGGGTGTTCCCAGCGCACGTACCCCGAACCGCGCCAACCTGCGCCCCGCAGGGTATCCAGGCCGCGGTGGTAGCCGACCCGGGCGTAGGCGTACGCCTCTACGGGATCGCCCGCCAGACCGGCCAGCCGAGCCCACCCGTCCAAGAAGGTGGGATGGGCTGCCACCACCTTGGCGACCGCGTCCCGCCGGCCCGCGGCCGGGCCGGCCAGGGCCGCGGCGAGGCCGGCGGCCGCATCCGGCGGAGGCAGAGGCAGCACCGTCTCGGGCGGGCCGGCAGTCAGAGGAACAGACGGGTCGTTGGGCATACCCAGCATCGTCGCGCGACGCTGCCCGCCGTGAGTTCACCCGATGAGTGCATCTTCGACCAGATCGCGTCTGGAGCCCGGCCCGCCCACCTGGTGCTCGACGAACCGGACGTTCTGGCCTTCCTCGACGCCCGCCCGGTGTTCGAGGGCCACACCCTGGTCATCCCCCGCGCCCACGTGGCGACCCTCGCCGAGCTGCCGTCAGCTGGTCTCGGTCCGTTGCTGGAGGCGGGTCGGCGAGTTGCGGCTGCGCAGCGAGCCGCGCTGGGGGCGGACGGAACGTTCTTCGGTCTCAACGAGATCGTCA
>DASXZS010000212.1:0-2249 GCA_036501785.1 Acidimicrobiales bacterium
CGGGTGACGTGGCCACCTCGGCGTCGGTGACCAGGTACTTGGAGAACTCCAGCGAACCCATCTCCAGATACGGCTCCGGGATCGGCGCCCACACGAACATGGTGCCCTTGGGCGGCTCGACCGGCCAGCCGATACGGCGCAGCCCGTCGCAGAGGGCGTTGCGGCGCGAGTGGTAGATCCCGTTGACTTCCTTGGGGTAATCCGGGGCCTCGTTGAGGGCGACAATCGACGCGATCTGGATGGGCTGGAAAGTCCCGTAGTCGAGATAGCTCTTGAGCTTGGTCAGGGCCGCCACGATTTGCGGGTTGCCGACGAGGAACGCCACCCGCCAGCCCGCCATCGAGAAGCTCTTGGTGAGCGTGTACAACTCCACGGCCACGTCCTTGGCGCCCGGCACCTGCAGCACCGACGGCGGCTGGTAGCCGTCGAAGGCGGTGTCGGAGTAGGCGAAGTCGTGCACCAGGGTCACCTCGTGCTCGCGGGCGAAGTCCACCAGGCGGGTCATCCAGGCCAGGTCGACGCACTCGGTCGTCGGGTTGTGCGGGAAGGAGAAGACGATCACTCGGGGCCGCGGCCACGTCGACTCCCAGCTCTCGATCAGGTTGCCGAAGAAATCCTGGTCCGGTCCCAGCCGCACCTGCTGCACGTCCGCTCCGGCGAAAAGAGGGGCGTAGATGTGGATCGGGTAGCTCGGCGTCGGGACCAACGCGGTATCACCTGGGCCCACCAACGTCCACATCAGGTGGGACAATCCCTCTTTGGCGCCGATGGTCGTCACCACTTCCGTGTCGGGGTCGAGCTCCACCCCGAAGCGACGCAGGTAGAGGTTGGCAATGGCCAGCCGCAACTTGGGGATGCCGCGCGATGCCGAGTAGCGATGGTTGCGGGGATTGCGGGCCGCCTCGGCCAGCTTCTCGACCGCGATCTCGGGGCTGGGGATGTCCGGGTTCCCGAAACCCATGTCGATGACGTCCCGACCGGCGTGCCGAGCCTCGTCGCGCAACTCGTTGATGATGGCGAAAACGTAGGGCGGCAGCCCGTTGATCCGGCGGAACTCCACCTCCGGAGGTTACTGGACCGGAGGGGAGCCCCCCGGGGCATTAGCCGCGGGCCGCCGCCAGCAGCCCGGCCCCGATAGCCCCGGCATGCGAGCCGAGGACCGCCGGCTCGATCCGGACTGTTTCCCGCACCTCGGCCGCCTCGACCAGCTCCCTGAACGCCCGCCGGGTGGGCTCGATGAGCACTTCTCCCGCGGCGATCAGACCTCCACCCACCACGATCAGCTCCGGATCCAGCGCATTGGCCAGGTTGGCCAAACCCAGCGCCACCCACCAGGCGAAGCGGGTCATGATGGCGATGGCCGCGGCATCACCTTCGGCGGCCGCGGCCGTGACGTGTTCGCCGCGCACCACTTCGGGGTCGCCGCTCGACAGCTCCACCAGCCGCGGCGCCTCGCCGGCGAGGGCCATCTCCCGGCCCAGAGCGCCCAGGCCGCTGCCGGACGCGAACCGCTCCCAGCAGCCCTGCTTCCCGCACGGGCACCGGGGCCCGTGCGGATCGACGACCATGTGCCCGAACTCGCCGGCGTAGCGGTTCGACCCCTCCAGCAACCGCCCGCCCGAGATGATGGCCCCGCCGATGCCGGTCCCGAGCGTCACCATCAGCACCTCGTCGGCGCCCCGGGCGGCGCCGCGATCGTGCTCGGCCCAGCAGGCGGCGGTGGCGTCGTTGCCGACCCAGACCGCCCACCCCGGAAGGGCGGCCCCGACGTCCTCGGCCAAGGCGGTGCCGGCCAACCCCGGCAGGTTGGGGGCGAACTGGACGGTGCCCGTCCCGTCCACCAGACCCGGCACCCCCAGGCCCACGGCGCCCGCGGCGGCGTCGCCGCACAGTCGTCTCACGGCCGCGGCCACCTCCAGCACCACGCCGGGCCCGTCTTTGGGGCTGGCCTGCATGGGATCAGCTGTCACCCCACCGCCGGCGTCCACGCGGACGGCCAGCAGCTTGGTCCCGCCTACGTCGATGCCGACTATGGGTCTCGGCGGGCCCACCTAGCCGCCGACCCGGGCCAGCAGCCGGCGCATGCCGGCCAACCAGCGGTCCCGGTCCTCGACCTTGAACTTCTCGAAGCCGTGCACCTCGGGGTGGGGCAGCACCAGAAAACGGTTGGCGCGGATGGCCTCCACCACCGCGTCGGCCACCTCGGGCGGATCGAGGATGCGGCCGCTGGCGGTCAGCTCCGCCTCGCC
>DASXZS010000213.1:0-3248 GCA_036501785.1 Acidimicrobiales bacterium
TGTTCCGCCTCCCGGAGCTCCCTACCGGGGCAGGGGAGTGACCCTCACCCCCCGGCAGATCAACGACCTCCTGACCACCCACGGGTTGCGTCCCAGCCGGGCCTTGGGTCAGAACTTCGTGACCGACCCCAACACCGTCCGGCGCATCGCCCGCCTGGCCGAGGTCGGCCCGGGGGACCGGGTCCTCGAGATCGGACCCGGCCTCGGGTCGCTCACCCTGGCCCTCGCCGAGACGGGCGCAGCCGTCACCGCGTTGGAGATCGACCAGCATCTGCTGCCTGCGCTGGGCGCGGTGCTCGGCCCGGCCAACGTCCAAGTGGTGCAGGGGGACGCCTTGAGGACCGACTGGGCCAAGCTGCTCGGCCGGGAGCCCGGTTGGGTGATGGTGGCCAACCTGCCCTACAACATCGCCACCCCCCTGGTGGCCGATCTTCTCGACGGCGTACCCGCCATCGAGCGGATGGTGGTCATGGTGCAGCGCGAGGTCGGCGAGCGCCTGGCTGCCTGGCCCGGGCATCCCGACTACGGCGCGGTGTCGGTCAAGGTGGCCTACTGGGCGGAGGCGTCGGTTGTCGGCAAGGTGCCGCCTACCGTCTTCGTCCCGCGGCCGAAGGTGGAGTCGGTCCTGGTGTCGATCCGCCGGCGGCCCGAGCCGGCCGTGGACCCTGACCGGGTGCCGAGCGAGCTGCTCTTCCGCCTGGTGCGCGCCGGGTTCGCCAAGCGGCGCAAGATGCTGCGCCGTTCGCTCGCCGGGCTGGTGCCCGCCCGCGCCTTCGAAGTCGCCGAGGTGAAGCCCGACAGTCGGGCCGAGAACCTGGATGTGTACGCGTGGGGCCGGCTGGCGGCCGTGGTCCATGCCGCGGAAGGCGATGGGTAGCGAGACGGGCGCCTCGGGGGGCGGGCCCGCCGCCAGCGGTTCGGGCGCCGGGGCCGGGTCGGGCGCCGCCGCCGGCGCGTCGGGCGCCGCCGCCGGCGCGTCGGTCGCCGCTCTCGCCCGGGCCAAGTTGACGTTGTCCCTGCGGATCACCGGGGTACGCCCGGACGGTTATCACCTGCTCGACGCCGAGATGGTCACCCTCGACCTGGCGGACGAGCTGGAGTTCGGCCCGGGGGATGGGCTCGAGATCCTCGGCGCCAACGGCGCGGCCGTCCCGGAGGGAGAGGGCAACCTCGTCCGTCAGGCCTTGGCCGCGGCGGGCCGGCGGGCCTTCGTGCGCCTGCACAAACGGATTCCGCCGGGTGCCGGCCTCGGGGGCGGCTCGGCCGACGCGGCCGCGGTGCTCCGCTGGGCCGGCATCGGCGCTCCGGACGTCGCTGCCGCCTTGGGTGCCGACGTGCCGTTCTGCCTCGCTGGCGGCCGGGCCCGGGTGCGCGGCATCGGCGAACAGGTCGAACCCCTACCGTTCGACGAGGTGGCCGGCCGGCCCTACACCCTCCTCACACCGCCCGTCGCGGTGTCGACGCCGCTGGTCTACCGGGCGTGGGACCGGTTGGGCGGCCCGAGCGCAGCGGGGCCCAACGACCTCGAACCGGCGGCGCTCGACGCCGCGCCCGAACTGGCCCGGTGGCGGGACCAGTTGGGGGATGCCACCGGGCAGACGCCCCTGCTCGCCGGGAGCGGGGGGACCTGGTTCGTGGCCGGCGCCTATCCCGGTGAGGGGCGGGTAGTCGTCCGGGTGGCCCGCTAACGGGGTGGGGGTTGTCGCGCCCGCTGAGGCATCGACCGGCTCGGGCCGTCTGCCTCATGACGGCGCAGGTTCGGGGAATGAGTTGGCATCGGTCGACTTGTGACCGTTTCGTTTATCTCTGACGGGTTAAGGGCGCCAGAGACCCATAACTCGTCAGAGGTGCGGAAAACGGTCAGAAGTCGTGTAGAAGGGTCACAGGTCGACACCGCCGCTGTCGACACGGGACTCCGCCGCCGACACCGGAACTCCCAGGCCGCGGCGCCACCCGCCGGCGACACCCACCAGGCGGGCGACACCGCCCACCCCCGTCGCGGCCCCCAGGGACGCCTAGCGCCCCGCCCGCCGCTGCCAGCGCGTCGCCTTCAGCATCTTCTTGTGCTTCTTCTTGCGCATGCGCTTGCGGCGCTTCTTGATCAGCGATCCCATGGCGGGGCGCCAACCTAGCCGCCGGCGCCGATTCGAGCCAACCGCCCGCGCCAACCGACAGGGGGGCCACTAGGTTGACGACACATGGGCGTCAACCAGCGTCGCGACATCAAGATGAGCCCGGACGAGGTCGAGTCGCTCCTCCACCACGAACGCACCACGACCATGTGCTCCATGCATCCCGACGGCTCCATCCACGCCGTGGCCATGTGGTACGCCTTCCTCGACGGCCAGCTGGCGGTGGAGACCAAACGCAAGTCGCAGAAGGTCCAGAACCTACGTCGTGACCCGCGCCTCACCTTCCTGGTCGAGGCCGGCGAGCGCTACGAGGAGCTGCGGGGCGTGGAGCTCGTCGGCCAGGCCCGCCTCGTGGAGGACCCCGCCGAGGTATGGCAGTTCGGGGTGTCGATGTGGGAGCGCTACGTCGGTCCGTACAGCGAGGATCAGCGGGCCGGGGTGGAGGCCATGATGCACAATCGCCTCGTCGTCGTCATCGACCCCGCCAAGGTGGTCTCCTGGGATCACCGCAAGCTCGCCGCGGCCGCCCCCGCCCCCGCCGGCTCCCCCAGCTAGGGCTCGACCTTCGGCTTCGGGGGCGGCACGCCCAGCCGGGGCGCAGCCACTGCGGTCTCGGGCCAGCGCCGGCGCGACACCATCGAGAGCTTGCGCAGCAGGGCGATGGCGCCCGGGTCGTCGTCGCCCGGACGGGTCTCGATGACGCCGTCGGCGAGCATCCCGTCGATGATCTCCCGCCCGGCGTCGGTGCGGACCAGGGTGAGGGTCCAGTCGTTGAACGCCCCGATCCCCCCGGTCGAGATGTCCGCGTGCTCGGCGGCGAAGTCCGGGCAGGACTTGCAACCCTCCCGGGTCCAGGCGTGGCACTCCTTGAGGGGGATCTCGTGGTACGCGCCGTCGCGCATCCAGATCTGAAAGACGCCCTTGATGTTCATCTTGAGAATGTCCGGGCGCTTCAGCCCGTACTTGGCGTCGAACAGCTCGTCGAAGATGGCGTCGTCAAACGTCTTCGAGCACAGCAGGCCGATCGACAAGGCCAGGCGGCGGCCGACCTTGCCGGCCTTGCGAGCCCGCATCACCGGCGGCACCGACGACTGGCAGCTCATCCCGACCAGGGCC
>DASXZS010000214.1:0-2825 GCA_036501785.1 Acidimicrobiales bacterium
CAGGGCCACCGTCGGCGCCCCGCTGCCCAGAGCCGCCCCCACGGCGGTGGCGATGACCCCGTCGATCCCATTGGCCCCCCGATTGGAGAGGACCCGAAGGTGGCGGCGAGGCGCGCCGTACCACTCGACGTCGCGAACCGGCATCGACGAGGCCGCCACCAGGACACCGCCCTCGGGCACGCCGGCGACGACGGCCCGGGCCACGGCCGGCTCGCTGAGCGCCGCCGCGCCGATCCCGTCGAGCTCACCATCGAGGGCCTTCTGGGCCACGGCCTCGGCCTCCGCCCACTGCCGGGCCCAGGACGACGGCGAACCCGGCGCCGGCCCGGCGCCCACCAGCAACGCCCTCACCAACGCCCCCGGATCCGCGGCCACCACCCGCTCGACCTGCCGGTCCGGATCCGCCCATCTGCCCCAGGGATCGACGAGCCACTGGGTCGTCTCCGGACCCAGACCGGCCAGCCACTGGGCCACCACCTTGGATGCCCAGGGGGCGCCGACCCGCAGAACGACGTCCGGGCGCCAGCCCGCCACCCGCGGCACCCGCAAGAGCGCATCGGCGGCCGCCACCACCGGCTCGCCCGGGACCCGGCACCCCGAGCGGGGGTCGGCCAACAGGGGCCAGCCCAGGCGCCGGGCCACCGCCACCCAGGACTCCGGATCCCGGGCCCCCCCGCCGGCGACGATCAAGCCCCGCCCGCCGGCCTGGGCCGACAACGACTCGACCACCTCCGTCGACGGCCCCGCCCCCAGCCCGGACCACCGGTGCCACGGCGCGGCCCCCGACCGGCCCGCCGGCACGAGCACGCCGGCGGGCGAACCCACCAGCGGCTCCCGGAACGCCAGGTTCAGGTGCACCGGTCCCGGACCACCTGCCGCCCCGACTGCCGCCGCAACCAAGCGGGCGCCCAGTGACCGCCAGCTGTCCGACGCCGCCAGGTCGGCCACGCCAGGCGCCACCGCCCACCGGGCGCTCGACCCGAACAGGCCCTCCTGGGCAACCGTTTGCGGCGCCCCGACCTGGTGCAGTTCGGGCGGCCGGTCGGCGGTGACGGCCAGCAGGGGCACGCCGGCGTGGTCCGCCTCGACCATGGCAGGGTGCAACTCGACGGCCGCGGTCCCGCTGGTGGTGAGCACAACCGCCGGCCGGCCGCTCGCCAGTCCCAGGCCCAGGGCCACGAAACCGGCGGCCCGCTCGTCGAGCACCACGTGGACCCGCATCCGGGGGTCCCCATCCAAGCCCAGCACGAGCGGCGTGGAGCGGGACCCCGGGGCGACCACCGCGTCGGTCACCCCGCCGCGCACCCACTCGTCGACGAGGACGGCGCAGAAGGCCGCCTGGACGTCGGTCATGCCAGGATCGGGTCGTGCTGCACGCCGAGCAATGGGGAAAGGGTGACCCGGTCGTGCTGATCCACGGCTTCACGCAGTCGGCCCGGTCGTGGGGAGCGATCGGGGCGGCCCTGGCGAGCGACCACCGGGTCATCGCCCTGGACGCACCTGGGCACGGGCGCTCGGCCCAGGTGGCTGCAGATCTGTCGACCGGCGCCGACCTCATGGCCGCCTCGGTTGGCACGGCCGCGACCTGGCTCGGCTACTCGATGGGAGGTCGGTATGCCTTGCACGTGGCCGTCCGCCACCCCGATCTCGTCGCCCGCCTGGTGCTGGTGAGCGCCACAGCCGGCCTCGACGTTCCTGAGGCGCGAGGCGCCCGCCGGGAGGCCGACGAGGGCCTGGCCGACAGGATCGAACGCGAAGGCGTCGAGCGGTTCGTGCGCTGGTGGCTCGCCCGTCCCCTCTTCGCCACCCTGCCGTCTGAGGCGGCTGCGCTCGACAGCCGCCTCGACAACACCGCGGCCGGCTTGGCCTCCAGCCTGCGCCTCGCGGGGACCGGCACCCAGCAACCCCTGTGGTCGGTCCTGCACCAGCTCGAAATGCCAGTCCTGGTCGTGGCCGGCGACCTCGACGCCGCCTACCTGGCCCATGGCCGCCGGCTGGTGGCCGGCATCGGCCCCAACGCCTCGCTGGCCGTCATCAGCGGCGCCGGGCACGCCTGCCATCTGGAACAACCTGCGGCCTTCCTGGACGCGGTGCTCCCCTTTCTGGACCGCCATTAGACGGCGATCCCAATGGCGAGCAGGGCCCCGAATGCGAGCTGCAGCCGTCCGGTCGCCCCCAGCACCGCGATCAGGCCCTTGCCCTGCTCCCCGACCAGGACCCGCCGGACAGGCGGGATCGCCAATGGTAGGGATAGCCAGGCGAGTGGCGCGCCGGGTCGCGACGCCGCCAGGGCGGCGGCCACCACGAAGGGAACCAGCACCGCGGCGGCATAGAGCCGACGAGTGGCCGGCGCCCCGACGCGAACCGCCAGGGTCCGCTTGCCGCTCGCGGTGTCGCCGGGAATGTCGCGGAGATTGTTGACGACCAGCAGCGCCACCGCCAGCAGCCCGATCGGAACGGCCACAGCGAAGGCCAAGCCCGTCAGCCGGCCCAGCTGGACATAAGCCGTCCCAACCGTCGCCACCAGCCCGAAGAACACGAACACGAACAGCTCACCCAGCCCCGCGTACCCGTAGGGCCGGGGCCCGCCCGTGTACAGCCACCCGGCCGCGATGCACGCCGCTCCTACCAGCAACAGCCACCAACTCGCCGCCACGGCCAAGGCCAACCCGACCCCGCCGGCAACCGCGAAGGCGGCCAGGGCCGCCCCCCGGACCGCGGCCGGCGTGGCCAATCCGGAGGCGACCAGACGGATCGGGCCGACGCGCACGTTGTCGGTGCCGCGGACGCCGTCGCTGTAGTCGTTGGCATAGTTGGTGCCGACC
>DASXZS010000215.1:0-2651 GCA_036501785.1 Acidimicrobiales bacterium
CCCGGCTCCGGCCGGAGGCCGTCGGTCCCGCCGCGACGAGGACCGGTCCGGCCAGGAAAGGAGGGATTGCTTGTGGCGACAGGAACCGTCAAGTGGTTCAACTCGGAGAAGGGTTACGGCTTTATCTCCCAGGAGAGCGGCGCCGACGTCTTCGTGCACTTCAGTGCCATCGAGGGCAACGGGTACCGCAACCTCGAGGAGAACGACAAGGTCGAGTTCGAGGTCAACCAGGGCCCCAAGGGTCTGCAGGCCGCGAACGTGAAGCGCCTCGGGTAGAAGCCCGCTGGGGAGCCCCGTCAGCCCAGGCGGGCGGGGCTCCTAGCAGTCCAGGACCAGCCGCTCAGCGTGGGAGTAGACGTTGTAGGTTTCGCCGCGCACGAACCCGGCGAGCGTCACGCCGAGTCGTTGGGCGGCCGTCACGGCCAGGCTGGAGGGCGCCGACACCGCGGCGATGGTCCCGATGCCGCAGACCGCGGCCTTCTGGACGATCTCGAAACTGACCCGGCCCGAGACCATCAGCACCCAGCCGGCCAGGGGCGGCCGCGGGGCGAAGCCGCCGTCGAGCACGGTGTGGCCGGCGACCTTGTCGACCGCGTTGTGGCGGCCCACGTCCTCGCGGATGCACGCCACCGCGCCGGTCGGATCAAACAGGCCGGCCGCGTGCAGACCGCCGGTTCGATCGAAGACCCGCTGGGCCCGGCGCAGGCGGGCCGGGAGCTGCGGGATCAACGACGCCGGCACCGGGGGGGCCGGTCCCACTACCGGACAGCTCACCTCCACTTCGTCGATGCTGGCCTTGCCGCAGATCCCGCAACTCGACGTGGCCGCGAAGGGGCGGGCGGGCGCGGCGGCGGGCGACCAGGCCACGGACACGCCGACCGTGACCGTGTTGTAGCGCGCCTCGTCGTCCGCGACGGCGTCGCAGTAGCCGACCGTGGCGATGTGGCCGGGTCGGATCAGCCCCTCGGTCACCAGGAAACCGGCGGCCAGCTCGAAGTCGTGGCCGGGGGTGCGCATGGTCACTGCCACCGGCACCGCATCCTGCCCCGGCCCGGCCACGCGGATTTCCATGGGCTCCTCGGTGACCACCTGCTCGGGGAGCTCCACGGCTCGGTCCGGGCGGACCTTGAGGGCCCGGATAGGAGTCTCGGGTCGAGGGGATCGGGTCACGGTCGTAGGAGCAATCGGGCCAGGTCGGTCGGGGTGTCGACGTCGACCAGGGCGTCGGGTTCGCCGGCGGCGGGCTGCCACTCCTCCGCGACCACCACCAGGGCATCGATGCGGGTCAGGAGGTCCTGCATCGACCGGCGGCCCTCGGCGGCCAGGACCGAGGCCAGATCGAGATCCGGGGGGGAGTAGCGAGCGCACAACGGCTGGGGGATGTCCCCGGCGGCAGGCACCACTGATCGCGGCGAGGGATGCTCGGCGAGCCAGGCCAGCAGGCCGGCGGTGAGGCGGGGCAGGTCGGTGGCCACCACCAGCACGGGTCCGGTCCACCCCATGGCCCGAAGCGCCTGGTGACCGGCCGCCACCGCGGCGAGGGGGCCGGTCCCGGGCGGGTCCTCCCTCACCGCCGGCAGCCGGCTGTAGCCGGGCCCCACTTCGACGACCGGAGCGGCCACGCCGCCGAGCAGGCCAGCGGTGCGCCCGGCGAGGGACTGCCGGGCTCCGGCCACGGATGGTCCAGCTCCGGCCACGGATGGTCCAGCTCCGGCCACCATCAGGGACGCCTTGGCCCGGCCCATGCGCCGGCTGGCGCCGCCGGTGAGCAGCAGGGCGGCGGCTGGCATGGGGTTCATTCTGACCCGGCCAGACCCTCAAGTTGGGCCCGCAAGCTGCCGACGAACAGATTGGTGGCGTACGACGCTCGCCCGGGAGGTCGGCGGTGTTCGGTTTGGTACGAAAAGTGGCAATTGGCGGGCTGGTCGCGGGCTTGTTGGCGGCTGGCGTCCTCGGTTGGGCCGCGGGTCCGGCCCTGGCGTCGACCCCGTCCAGCCACCACGGTCACATCCGTCACGACCCTGACGGCAAGGGTAGGGCTTCGCCCAAGAAGGCCAAGTCCCACAGCGACCACAGCCGCGATCAGGGCGACCACCAGCAGAAGGATCATGCCGCGGACCAGAAGAAGGCCGCCGACACCCACCAGTCCGCGAGTGCCGAGGCGAAGTCGGACGCCGACACCGCCCCGGCCAAGTCCACCAAGTCCACCGAGGCGCCCACCGCCGCCGCCGCCACCACCACCACTTCGACGCTCCCCGCCGCCAAGACCAGCCCCTCGGTGAGCCACAAATCGGCTAGCAAAACCAAGGCCGTGAAGTCGGTCCAGCCGGCCGCCGCTGCGCCCGCGCCGGCCCCCGCTCCCGCGGCCACCGTGCTGGTCGTCCGGGCCGGATCGGTCTCCGGGTTCGTCGGCTTGGACGGTGACACCGCTTCGACCGTGGGGCCGTCCCTGCTGGGGCTGGGAAGCAACGGTCGGGCGGCGACGACGGCCGCCATCGTGCGGTCCCGGCCGGTCCCGACGGCGACTCCGGCCGCCAAGGGGCTCTACAACGAACCCATGGTGCTCGCCGCCGGCCCCTGGCGAGGGCTCTCGATGCAGGCGGCCACCAAGTTGTCCATCCCCATCCTCTTCGGCGTGGCCGTGGCCCTGT
>DASXZS010000216.1:0-2930 GCA_036501785.1 Acidimicrobiales bacterium
CGCCGCCGACGGCTTCGCCCGGGTGGCCGGGCGCCCAGCGGCGACGCTGCTCCACCTGGGGCCGGGGCTGGGCAACGGCCTGGCCAACCTGCACAACGCCCGGCGGGCCCGGACGCCGGTGGTCAACATTGTGGGCGAGCACGCCACCTACCACTCCCGCTTCGACGCGCCGCTGGAGTCGGACATCGCCTCCATCGCCCGGCCCGTGTCGGGCTGGTACCGGGTCACGGCCCGGGCCGACGACGTCGGGGCCGACGCGGCCGACGCGGTGGCCGCCGCCTGGGGTCCGCCGGGGTGCGTGGCCACTCTCGTCCTACCGGCCGATTCGTCCTGGTCGGAGTCGGCCACCGGCCCCGCCGTGGCCCGACCGCGGGCCCGGGCGACCAACGTGGCCGGCGACACGCTGGACGAGGTGGCCAAGGCGCTGCGCTCGGGCGAGCGGACGGCGCTGCTGTTGGGTGGGGGTGCGGTGCGGGCCCGCGGGCTGCGGGCGGCCAGCCGGGTGGCCGGGGCCTCCGGTGCCTTGTTGTTGGGCGAGACCTTCCCGGCCAACCTGGAGCGGGGGGCGGGCCTGCCCGCCCTGGACCGGCTGGGCTATCTGGCCGAGTTCGCCCAGGCCCAATTGGAGGGGGTGCAGCACCTGATCCTGGTCGACGCCAAGGCTCCCGTCTCGTTCTTCGCCTACCCGGGCCAGCCGAGCGATCTGGTCCCTCCGGGCTGCACCGTGCACACGCTGGCCCGACCGGGCGAGGACGCTCCCGGTGCTCTCGAGGCGCTGGCCGACGTGCTGGGGGCCGCGGGCGACGCGGACACGCCGGCCCCGGCGGTGCGACCCGACCGACCGACCGGCGCCCTGACCATGGAGACCCTGGCCGCCGCCGTGGGGGCCGTGCTGCCCGAGGGCGCGATTGTGGTGGACGAAGGCAACACGGCCGGCCTCTTCGTGCCGGGCGCCACCGTCGGTGCGCCACGGCACGACTGGCTCACCCTGACCGGGGGGGCCATCGGCCTCGGGTTGCCGGCGGCCACCGGCGCCGCGGTGGCCGCGCCCGACCGGCCGGTCCTGTGCCTCCAAGCCGACGGGAGCGCCATGTACACCCTGCAGGCGCTGTGGACCCAGGCCCGCGAGGGACTCAACGTGACCACGGTGATCCTGGCCAACCGCAGCTACGCCATTCTGAACCTGGAGCTGCAACGGGTCGGGGCCGACGCCGGCGGCCCGCTCTCGCGCCGCCTGCTGGACCTGACCGAGCCCGATCTGGACTTCGTGTCGCTGGCCCGCGGCATGGGCGTGCCGGCCCGGCGGGTCGAGACGGCCGAGGAGTTCACCGGCGCCCTGGAGGCGAGCTTCGGCGAGCCGGGGCCGTCCCTGATTGAGGTGCCGCTGGCCGGGATGCGCTAAAAGTCGTCAGCACTGGGCGTTGGGGTGGAGTAAGGCGTTGTCCCACCCCGTTACCAACGACTGGCGATCGGATCGTCGAGGACCGGATAGTCGCCGGTCGACTTCCAGTGCTCCAGCCCCAGATGGGGCGATCCCAACCAGCACACCAGACCCAGAATCTCCCGCGCCGGACGTGCGCCGTCGGAGAGATGCCCCGTTGGCCACTCGTCCGCCGTCACCGGAACTTCCAGGTAAGGAAGCGACACCCGTGGACCAAAGAGGACCAGGTTGTCGGTTCCAGGGAGGGCGGCCGAAGGAACCTTCAAACCCGGGGCCCCGGCGGCACGAATCCGCCCCGCGAGCTGCTGGGTCGGCTGGTAGTCGGAGCCGACCAACTCGTCCGGGGTAATCCCAAACGACTCGCAGTTGTCGAAGGTGATCACCTGGACTCTGTCGTCGTCGACGATTCCGGACCACAAATTGATGAGTATCTGATCGGCCAGGGCCGGATCTGGTCCGGACAAGCCATGGCGCAGCCGTTCAGCGGTCGGCCCGAGGGGGTGCAGAGAGAGATACTGAGTCGCTTCCGCCTCGAAGGCTCGGTTGAAGCGGCCGGGCCTGGAACTCGGCATCACCCACCATGGGGTGTCATAGGCCGCATGGCGGTACGCCACGACAACGCTCAAGGAGCGCCCCTGGCACCGCGCGCTGCGGCCATCAGCTCAGGAAAGTGGATGGGGTCTTCGAGCAGCTGCAACGGCGTACTTTTCATGCCCGGAATCTCGTGGTCGAACCAGGCGGGTACGCCCTGCGCCGTATACGCATGACGCAGTTGGTTGACGAGCTGGGCGATCATCCGGATGCGAGCTTCGTCTTTGCCCGATGGGCCCGCCCCATCGCCGGCCAACCAACGTTGGAGCTGGCGAGTTGAAATGCCCAACAGGGGAGCCAGATCTGGTTGCGGAACCCGGAGCATCTGCACCAAGGAGTCGAGAACGTCACGTACTGGCGCACTCTCCGAGACCCATTGACCGTCAACTATGTCGCGCAGAGCGTGACGAACTTGTTCGAGCGCAACTCGCAAGTCACGTCGTTGCTCGGCGGCGTCATCAAGCCGGAGCGCCTTCATGGAGCGAAGTGCTCCCGCATACAGGGTCGCCGCGAAGTACGGGTCGACGTCCCAACTCAGTGGCGCCTCGGCATGCAGCACCGAGTCGAGGCTGTCGACCAACTCAGCGACGTCTGCCGGTACCCGGTCCCGAGAGCGGCGCAGAGACGTGGTCGCCCGGCTTACCGCCTCGAAGAGTGACGGAAGCGCTGTCGTCTCCATGTCGTCAGTATAGCGACATCATCCTGCCCCAGCGCCAAAGGGGGGGGGTCAGCGGCCCTGTACAGGAGTCTCGCTGGGCCACCCACTCTTGTTCGTTACTTGTCGGCGATGTCGACCACGACCGGCGCGTGGTCCGACGGCTTCTGGCCCTTGCGGGCCTCCCGGTCCCTAAAGGCGGCCGAAGCACGGTCGGCCAGGTCGGAACTGAGCAGGAGCAGA
>DASXZS010000217.1:0-4712 GCA_036501785.1 Acidimicrobiales bacterium
GGGGAGCTCGGCGCTGTCGGTCAACCTGCCGAACCTGGAGCTGCCCGTCCGAGCCGGGGCCCACGGGCTGGTGCACATCCACCGCAACACCCCGGGCGTGCTGGCGTCGATCAACGCCATCTTCGCCGCGCACCGCATCAACATCGAAGGCCAGTCCCTCGCCACCCGCGATGAGGTCGGCTACGTCATCACCGACATCGCCACTGACTACACCGACGACATGCTGGCCCGCCTGGCCCACATGGACGAGACCATCCGGCTGCGGGTGCTGTAAGCGGGATCAGGTTGTGCGGGCGATCAGGCTGTCGCCCTTTCACCCGCCGGCCCCCGGCAGCCACACGATCGGGTTTCCGGGCGCCGCGACCGACGACAACGGGCCGCCCCGGGTCGCGCCCAGATCCCATCTGGCCTGCGCCGACTCGAAGGTGGGGCACACGAATGCCGAGCCGTCCGGGGCCCACACGCAGTAGCCGAAGCCCGCGCCGTTGTCGGGGGCGGTGCGGGCGAGCACATGGCCGCCTTCCGTCCAGACCACCAGGGCGCTGCCGCGGACGCCGTGTGACGGGTAAGCGAGGGCCCGCCCGTCGGGCGACCACGACGGCCAGCTGTACTCGGTCGGGCCCGATGATGGGCGGATGACGGCGAGCAGCTGGCCCCGCCGATCGAGCAGGACGACGCCGACGTTCGACTCGCCGCCGGCGGGCGGGTTGAGCACCACGGCGACGGTGTCCCCGTCCGGGTCGGGGAACACGCTCAGGTGGACCGGCCGGCCCGGGTCCTGGCCCAGGTCCGCGTTGAGCTGGCCGGCGGTCGCCAGCACCAACGGCCGCTGCCCCTGGTCGCGGAGCTCGACCCTGGAGTCGGGCAGGCCGACGAACGCCCCGTCGGCCGCCCGGAATGAGGTGCGCAACGCGGGTACGGACACGAAGACGCCGACCGCGGCCGGGTCGCCGGCCGCCTCGTCCGCCACACCCAGGGACACGGTGTGCTGATCGGCCAGGGTCAGGGTGGAGATGGCCCCGGTGTGCAGCGGTTGCTCGCTGCTTTTGACCAGCACCAGGGCCTGATCGCCGTCAGCGAAGGTGTCCGGGCCGCCCAGGGGGGCGGCGTCGGTCAGCGCCGTGACACCGGTCTGATCCACACCGTCCACGTTGTCGACGGCCAGCACCGCGCCTTGCAGGGTGGCCAGATAGCGCCGGTCGAGCGCGGGGACGACCACTTCGCCCCCGAAGGACCCGAAGCTGGAAAGGGCCACCACCCGACCGCCATCGGGGTCGGTCAGCACCAGGGTGCCCTGGGGGTTCTGGGCCACCAATCGCCCGCCACTGGCTGACCGGGGCAGGCCGAACCGGGTGCCGGACGCCGGCGTCCGACTCGGCCCGGCCAGGTGCAGGCCGAGCAAGGTGCCGCCGGCGATCACGGCGGCGGTCGCAGCCCCGACCGCCAACCAGGCCCGCCAGCCATGGCCGGCGAGGTCAGCGGGTGCAGTTGGGCCAGTGGAGGCAATCTGGGCGGGCGCCGCGTCGGCCGGGGCGGGGCCGGGGGCCTCCGGAGGGACCGGCACCGGCGCAACCAACGCCGCGTCGGCAGTGCCGTGGCCGCAGGCCCGGCAGCGGGCCGCCCATTCGGAGACCTCCTGCCCGCAGCCGGCGCAGCGCAGCAGCAAACCCGGACCCCCTAGCCCCCCGCCCCGCCGGCCCGCCCGAGGGCCGCGGCCAGGTCGGCGACCAGATCGCCGGCGGTCTCCAAGCCGACCGAGAGACGGATCAGCCCGGGATGGACCTCCAGCGCCGAACCCGCGACCGAAGCGTGGGTCATGCGATGGGGATGCTCGATCAGCGACTCCACCGCCCCCAGCGACTCGGCCAAGGTAAACAACTTCGTCGATCTGGCCACCTCCATCGCCACCTCCTCGCCGGCCGCAACCACAAATGACACCATCCCCCCGAAGCCCCGCATCTGCTCCGCCGCCACCGGGTGTCCCGGGTGCGATGTCAGCCCGGGGTAGAGCACCTGGGCCACCGCCGGGTGGCCGACGAGCAGGTCGACCACGGCCGCGGCGTTGGCGCAGTGCCGATCCATGCGCACGGCCAGGGTCTTGGCGCCGCGCAGGACCAGGTAGCAGTCCATGGGGCCCGGCACCCCGCCGGCGGCGTTCTGGAAGAAGGCGATCCGCTCGGCCAGCGCGGCGTCGTCAGTGGCCACGAACCCGCCGACCACATCGCTGTGCCCACCCAGGTACTTGGTGGTGGAGTGGACGACCACGTCCGCGCCCAGGGCCAGCGGCTGCTGCAGGTACGGCGTGGCGAAGGTGTTGTCGACCACCACCAGCGCCTCCCGCTCGTGGGCGACGCGCGCCACCGCGGCGATGTCGACGATCGACAGCATGGGGTTGCTCGGGGTCTCCACCCACACCAGGCGGGTCTCCGGCCGCCAGGCGGCGGCCGTCGCATCCAGGTCCCGCAGGTCGACGGGAGTATGGGAGATGCCCAACGGGCCCCAGACCTTGTCGATCAACCGAAAAGTCCCGCCGTAGGCGTCGTCCGGGATGATCAGATGATCGCCAGGGCGGAGCAGGCGCAAGACAGCGTCCTCGGCCGCCAGCCCGCTGGCGAACGCCAGGCCGTGCGCGGCGCCCTCCAGGGCGGCCAGGCAGGTCTCCAAGGCCGCCCGGGTGGGGTTGCCGCTGCGGGCGTACTCGAAACCCCGGTGCTTGCCCACCGCCTCCTGGGCGAAGGTCGTCGCCAGCGAGATCGGGGGCACCACTGCGCCAGTGGCAGGGTCGGGATCCTGGCCGGCGTGGATGGCCCGGGTCTCGAAGCCGTAGGCGCCGGGCGCCGGCCCCGCCTCGCTCACCTGGTCGCCCCCCCACCACGCGGACTGGAAAGGAAGTCGAGCAGGTCGGACCGGGTCACGATCCCCGTCGGATGGCCGGCATCGATGACGAGCACCGCGGCCCCGTCGGCCAGCCGGGCCGCGGCTTCGTCGACCGGTTCGCCGCTGCCGACCATCGGCAGAGGCGGCCCCATGACGGACTCCACCGAAAGACTCACCGCCGCGGGGTCGGCCACCAGCCGTTCCAGCAAGCCGCGATCGGTGACTGTCCCCACCACCTCCGCCAGCGACAACGGCGGCTCGGCCTTGACCACCGGCATCTGCGACACGCCGTACTCCTGCAGGATGGCGATGGCGGACTGCACCGTCTCGCTGGGGTGGACGTGCACCAGGGGCGGCACCCCCGACCCGCGGCTCTTGTGGGCGAGGACCGCCTCGATGGTGTCGCCGGCACCGCCCGCAGCCCGCAGGAATCCGTGGTCGGCCATCCAGCCGTCGTCGTACACCTTCGAGAGGTAGCCGCGCCCCGAATCGGGCAGCAACACCACGATCACGGCGTCCGAGCCCAGTTCCCGGCCGACCTCGAGGGCGGCCCAGACGGCCGTCCCACACGAGCCGCCGGCCAGGATGCCCTCCTCCCGGGTCACCCGCCGGGCAGTCAGAAAGCTGTCCCGGTCGGACACCATAACCACCCGGTCGGCGATCTCGCGGTCGTACGTCGCCGGCCAGAAGTCCTCGCCGATGCCTTCGACCAGGTAGGGGCGGCCCTGCCCGCCCGAGTACACCGACCCCTCCGGGTCGGCGCCGATGATCTGGATGGCCGGGTTCTGGGCCTTGAGATACCGGCCTACCCCGGTGATAGTCCCCCCGGTCCCGATGCTGGCGACCAGATGGGTGACGCGCCCGGCGGTCTGGCGCCACAGCTCCGGCCCGGTGGTGCGCTCGTGGGCCTCGGGGTTGTGGAGGTTGGCGTACTGGTTGGGCATGAACGCCCCGGGTGTGGCCTCGGTCAGCCGGCGGGCCACGGAGTAGTACGAGTCGGGGTGCTCGGGGTCGACTGCGGTCGGGCAGACCACCACCTCGGCGCCGTAGGCCCGCAGCAGGGCGACCTTCTCGCCGGCGATCTTGTCGGGCATGGTGAAAAGGCAGCGGTAGCCGCGGCGAGCGGCCACGATGGCGAGCCCTACCCCGGTGTTGCCCGAGGTCGGTTCGACGATGGTGCCGCCCGCCGTCAACAGACCGTCCCGTTCGGCGGCTTCGACCATGGCCACAGCGGGGCGGTCTTTGATGCTGCCGCCGGGGTTGAGGAACTCCAGCTTGGCGAACAACTGGGCGGAGAGATCCCGCCCCACCCGGTCCATCCGGACCAGCGGGGTGTGGCCGATGAGGTCGAGCAGCGAGTCGGCCGCGTCGATCGGTGGACCGGTATCGCTGATGCGGTCGACCTCGATGCCGGCTTCCACGTCGACCGGGAGGTCGCTGAAGACGGTCACCGGAAGGCCCGAGCGATGCAGCTGGCGGGCCACGTCGGCCGCCGCGGCCGGGGTACCGACGATCCCCACCGAACGAGGAATGTGGGCCCGCAACTCCGCCACCGTTCCCGACGCCAGCGGTCCGGCCGCCACGTCGATGCGCCGCCGGGCCCGGGCCGCCAGCCGCTGCGGAACGGGAGCCGCGTCCACCACCACCAGCACATCCATGGCGCCATCATGGTCGGGCCGCGAGGCAGTCCGCTAAAATTCCGGGCCTCCGGTGTTCTACTTCCTATGTGGCCTGATCGGGCTGTTCTGTGTCGTCGCCCTCGGCCTGGGGCCGTTGTTTTTCGTGCTGCTCGGCGTGGCCCTGGCGATCGTGGCGTTCCGCCGGCGCCTCCGTAA
>DASXZS010000218.1:0-4911 GCA_036501785.1 Acidimicrobiales bacterium
GGACGTCCATCCCGAGATGAGTCAGACCTCGCTGCGACATACTGGACATGGCCGGCTTCCTTTCTGCATGTGGCTCCGGCTGCCAATGGTGGCTGACCCACGCATCAGCAGACCGGAAGCCGGCCATTCCATATTGACTAAATCGGCCTCGAACGGTGTCGAGTGGGGTGCCCGCCGCCTGCCACGCCGCCGGCCCCCGCGGTTAGCCCTGCCGCCGGCGCGGGTCGAGCAGTGGCCAGCGGGGATCGGGCCGGGAGGCCCCGCCGGCCGCCCCGCCAGGCTTGCTCGCCCCGCGCGTGGCCGCCCCACCCGCCTCGCCCGCTCCGCCGGCTCCGCCGGCTCCCCCCTGCGCCCGCCGGCGCCACGCCACCCCCGACAGGGCCTCGAGGACGATGCGGTTACCCAGGAAGGAGGTCACCTCGGCACTGTCGTACGGTGGCGCCACCTCGACCACGTCGACGCCGGCGAGGGGCACCTCCATGGCGATGCGGCGCACCGCGTCGAGCAGCTGGCGGGCGGTCAGCCCGCCCGGCTCCGGGGTGCCGGTGCCCGGCGCCGCCCCCGGGTCCACCACGTCGACGTCAACCGACAGGAACACGCCGTCGCACTCGTCCATGGCGATCGCCATCGCTTCGGTCAGGCACTCGTCCAGCCCCCGCGCCACCACCTCGGTCATCTCGAAGCTCCGCATCATCTGCGCCGCCATCCAGGCCAAGGTCGGCGGGTCCGGCCAGTAGCCGCGCAGGCCGACCTGCAAGAAGCGATCGCCGCGTGCCGCCCCCGACTCGATCAGGCGCCGCATCGGCGTCCCGTGTCCGATCAACGACCCGAACTGGGTGTCCCCGGTATCCGCATGGGCATCGAAATGGATAACCGACACTCGGCCCCACCCCACGTGGCGGGCCACCCCGGTGACGTCTGGCCAGGCGATGGTGTGGTCCCCCCCGAGGATCACCGGCAGGGCTCCTGACGACGCCACCGACAACACTGCGGCCTCCAGGCGCGCCATCGACGTCTCGATCTCGCCGCCCGGCATCTCCACGTCGCCCACGTCGACGACGCCGAGCTCCAGCAACGGGTCGACGCCCAGGGCCAGATGGGGTCGGCGGCCGTCGTGGGGCAGGTAGTCGGTCAGGCGGATGGCCTGGGGGCCGAAACGGGCTCCGGGCCGATGCGACGTTCCCCCGTCGTAGGGGGCCCCGATGATGACTGCCCCGGCGCCGGCGTATGTCGAAGGTTCGTCCAGGTCGGCTGCCGGCACCCCCACGAACGTGGCATCCGGGCCGTACATGTTGCCGAGGCGGACCACGCGCCCGACGTTAGGCGCGCCGGCCGCCCGGTGATCTCAGGCCGCGGTGACGAACAACTGCTGGGCCAACGCCGGCCCGAGGGCGATGCTGCGGGCCCCCAAGTCCAAGATGAGGGTCCCGTCGGGGGCTCGCGACGACACGGTGGCCTCGGTGCCGGGGACAAACCCGGCGGCCGACAGGTAGGACAGGCAGTCCAGGTCGATCTCCACCTGCTCCGTGACCCGCTCCAGGCGGACGTGGTCCCCTCGACGGCTCTCTGATAGGGCGCTCAGCATCGGTTCGGTGCCGCCGGATCCCGGGATGGGGTTGCCGTGCGGGCAAGTGGTGGGGTGGCCCAGCACCTCGACGAGTCGGGCTTCCACCTCGTCGGAGATGACGTGCTCCCAGCGGCCGGCCTCCAGATGGGCCTTCTCCCAGGGCAGGCCGATGATGTCGGTCAGCAGGCGCTCGGCCAGGCGATGCTTGCGCACCACGCTCTCGGCCACCCGCCGACCCAGGTCAGTGAGCAGCAACGACCGGCCCCGCACCTCCACATACCCCTCGTCCCGCAAGCGCTTGATCATCTCGGAAACGGCGGGAGCGGAGTGCCCGAGGCGCTCGGCCAGGCGGGCCTGGATCACGACCATGCCTTCCTCGCCCAGCTCGTGGATAGCCTCGAGGTACTCCTCCAACGGCGGGTGAAACCCCTCGGGCATGCCGCGCAGCCTACTGCCGGTCGTCGTCACAGCCCGGCCCTAGGCTCGGTCCCGATGGCCCGCCTCATGCTCATCGACGGCAACTCGCTCCTGTACCGAGCGTTCTTCGCCCTGCCCACGGACCTGGCGACAGCGTCCGGCCAGGTCACCAACGCGGTGTACGGGTTCATGCAGATGCTGATCTACCTGATGCGCGAGCAGCACCCGGACCAACTGGTGGTCTCCTTCGATCGGCCCGAGCCCACCTTCCGCCACCAGATGATCGCCGGATACAAGGCGGGTCGGGCCGAGACCCCCGACATCCTGCGCCAGCAGATGGGCCTAGCCCGCCAGCTCATCGAGACCCTGCACATCCCGCTGGTCGACGCCCCGGGCTACGAGGCGGACGACGTGCTCGCGACCCTGGCCACCCGGGCCGCCGCCCGCGGCGACGACGTCTTCATCGTCACCGGCGACCGCGACACCTACCAGCTGGTCGAGGATCCCCACATCCGGGTCATCTACAACAAGCGAGGGGTCTCGGACTACGCCGACTACGACGAAGCCGGCATCGTGGCCCGCACCGGAGTCACGCCGGCCAAGTACCCGCAGTACGCGGCGCTGCGCGGTGACCCGTCCGACAACCTGCCCGGAGTTCCGGGCGTGGGGGAGAAGACCGCCGCCAAGCTGATCAACACGTACGGTGACATCGACGGCATCTACGCCCACCTCGACGAGCTGTCACCCAAGCTGCGGCAGAGTCTCGCCGACGCCGAGGAGCAGGTTCGGGACAATGCCCGGGCCACGCCGCTGGTGCGTGACGTCGATGTCGACTTCGACGCCGCAGAGGCGGGCATCGGGGGATGGGACACCGAAGAACTGCGCCGCCTGTTTGACTTCCTGGAATTCTCCCGGCCCATGTGGGACCGGTTCCTCGAAGCCACCGGCCACGAAGAAAAAGGGGCCCCGGGCGAGGCTTCCGCCGGCGTCCCTCTGGCCGTCGTCGTGGCGGCCCCAGCCGATGCCGCCGCGGCGGTCAGCACCGTGACTGACTGGCAGGCGCGTGGCGCTCCCCTGGCCCTGGCCGGGGCGTGGGAGGGAGTGGCGGGCCGGTCGAGTTTGGTGGGCTTGGCGTTCGCCCCCCTGCCGCCGGCGGACGGCGCCGTCGAGGTGGTGTGGATCGGGGCCGAGTTGCTGGACGACGCCGGCGTGCGAGCCGCCCTCGGCGGCCTGCTGGGTGAGGACGGGGTCGACGTATCCGCTCACGACGCCAAAGCCCTGATGCGGGGTCTGGCCGTGATGGGCGTGGTCTTTTCCCATCTGCAGCTCGACACCGCCATCGCCGCTTACCTGGTCGACCCGGCCGGCGACCAGTACCTACTGGAGGACCTGGCGTTGCGGTACGCCGGCGTGGAGCTGCGGGCGCCGGACGCCCCGCCGGCCGGGCAGCTGGACCTCAGCGGGACCGGCGCCGACCCCGGGGGGGAGGCGACCCGGCGGGCGGCCGCGGTGGCCCGCCTGGCCGAGCCGCTGAGCGCGGCGCTCGCCGCCCGGGGGATGTCGACGCTGTACGACGAGGTCGAGCGGCCCCTGGTGCGGGTGCTGGCCCAGATGGAGGACGCCGGAGTGCGGGTCGACGTCGACCGGCTCCGCAGCCTGGCCAGCGAGCTCGCCTCCGAGGCGCGCCGGCTGGAGGAGGAGATCCAGGACCTGGCCGGCACCCGGTTCGTGGTCAACTCCACTCCCCAGCTGCGGGAGATCCTCTTCGACAAACTGGGGCTGACGCCGCAGAAGAAAACCAAGACCGGCTATTCCACCGACGCCCAGACGCTGGAGAAGCTGCGCGGCGAGCATCCCATCGTCGACGCCCTGCTGCGGTACCGGGAAGTGGAGAAGCTGCGGTCGACCTACGGAGAGTCGTTGTTGGCGGAGGTGGCGCCGGACGGGCGCATTCACGCCACGTTCAACCAGACCGTGGCGCGCACCGGACGGCTGAGCTCGGACCAGCCCAACCTGCACAACATCCCGGTGCGCAGCGAGGAGGGCCGCCGCTTCCGGTCGTGCTTCTTGCCGGCGGCGGGATGTCGTTTTCTGGTGGCGGACTACAACCAGATCGAGCTGCGCGTCATCGCCCACCTGGCCGAGGACCCCGGCCTGGTGGAGGCATTCCGGACCGGGACGGACATCCACAACGTCACCGCGTCGCGCGTCTACGGGGTGGCACCCGAGGACGTGACGCTGGCCATGCGGTCGAAGGCCAAGATGGTGTCGTACGGGCTGGCGTACGGCATGGAGGCCTACGGGCTGGGCCAGCGGTTGAACATCCCGACCGACGAGGCCCAGGTGATCCTCGATGCGTACTTCGAGGCGTTCCCATCGGTGAAGTCGTACATGGAGCAGACGGTGACCGAAGCCCGCGAGCGGGGATACACCGAGACGCTCTTCGGCCGGCGTCGGCAGATCCCCGAGCTGTCGTCGGGCAACTACCGGATCCGCCAGGCGGGCGAGCGGCAGGCCATGAACGCCGGTATCCAGGGCCTGGCCGCCGACATCTTCAAGGTGGCGCTGGTGGCTGTCGACGAGGCCATCCGCCGCGACCACCTCGGCAGCCGGCTGATCCTGCAGGTGCACGACGAGGTGATCCTCGAGGTGCCGCCCGACGAGCACGAGTCTGCGGCAGCGATGGTCCGCCGCGAGATGGGGGCCGCCTTCGACCTGGCCGTCCCGCTCGAGGTCAACCTGTCCTCCGGCCCCACCTGGGCCGACGCCAAAGGCTGAGCCTCTGGCTGCGGTCGACGGCGCAGACCCGCCGAAGTCCGCCCGAAATCGACGGTTTCTGCACGTTTGAGCCGGACTTCAGATCGCCACCCCGAGCTGGCCGGCCCGAGCGGCAACGGCGGCAGCCACACGATCTGCGGTGGCCCTGG
>DASXZS010000219.1:0-9997 GCA_036501785.1 Acidimicrobiales bacterium
CTACGCCCGGTTCTACGTTCACGGCGTGCCCATCACCCGCCGGCGGTTCCTGCTCGGCGTCGCGGCCGCTGGAGCCGGCAGCGCCTGGCCGGCGCCAAACCGTTTCGCGCCAAGCCCGCCGGCGTTCCCGCCCCGACTGGCGCGAAACGATCGTATATCGACCGTTTCGCGCCACGCATGGCTGACGGTAAGAAACGCGTGGCGCGAAACCGTTTTGGGGACCCGCCAGTTCGCCGCCGAGGCAACCCCGCCCGCCACTTCGCAACGCTCGTTCCCCCGCGATCGGAACAGTTATGACGAAGGGGCGCGATCGCCTCGGCCCGTCCCGCCAGCCGCCGCTCCGCCAGCCCGCGGCGTTCCCAGCCGCCGCCTACGGCCGGACCAGCGCCGCAAGCAACGCCTGCAGCTTGAGCTGGGTCTCCGCCAGCTCGTCGTCGGGATCCGAACCGGCCACCACCCCGTTGCCGGCGAAGATACGGGCCCGGGGCCCGTCGACTTCGGCGCTGCGGATTCCGAGGGCCCAGGCCCCGTCCCCCCGGGTATCCACCCAGCCCACCGGGCCGGCGTAGGTGTGGCGGTCGAAGCCTTCAACCTTCTGGAGGTAGTCCACCGCAGCAGCTGTGGGCGTACCTCCGACCGCGGGGGTGGGATGCACCCGAGCCACCAGCTCGAGGGCCGTCTCGTAGGTGGGTGGCCTTAGCCGTCCCGAGATTTTCGTCGCCAGATGCGACACGTTGCGCAGTCCCAACACGGACGGCGTCTCGGGGACGTCCAGTTCCGCACACGCCGGAGCCAGGGCGGCGCGGAGCACGTCGACCACCACCTGGTGCTCCCGTCGGGCCTTCGGCGAGGCCATCAGGCCAGCCACGAGTACCTCGTCGGAATGGGCGTCGCCGCTGCGGGCCACGGTGCCGGCCAATGGGTGACTGCTCACCTGATCTCCGTGCCGGGCGATTAACAACTCGGGGCTGGCGCCGATGAATCCCGCCATCGAGAACACCATGCAGGACGGGTACAGGGCTTCCAGCCGAGCCAGCACGTCAGCGACGATGAAGGGCCGGTTGGCGGCGATGTCGATGCGCCGGGCCAGCACCACCTTGCGGAGCTCGCCGGCCTCGATGCGCTCCACCGCCGATGCGACGATGGCCTTCCACTCGGCATGGGACAGCGACGGCGTCAACGTGAACTCGTCGGGAGGCTCACCGCCTTCAGCACCACCGAGCGAGTCGGCTGGAGACGCCGCCGGTACCTGGTCCGCGGGCCCGATGGTGGTCAGCCACGCCCGTCCCTCGTGCCGGCCGATTATGCGCTGGGGCACGACGAGCGAGGCGGGTGCAGTCGGATCGAACGGTAGGGCGCCCATGGCCACTGGCCCGCACCCGGGCAAACCCACGTGGTCTTCGACCGCCAGCGCCCGCAGAGTCTCGCTCACCGATCGCACCGCCTCGGCATCGGCGAGGCCACCCGGCAGCGAGAGACGGATGGCCGTGCCGTGGCCCACCAGGCCGCCGTGTTCGTCCCGCCACAGCAACCCGTCGGGACCGGCGAGATGGCGCAGGTCGGCGAGGTCAGGCAACTCGGTCGTGCGGGCGACCAGGCCAGCGGCCGCGATGACGGCCGCCGTCCCGCCGGCCGCCGTCCCGCCGGCTGTCACCCCGCCGGCGGTCGTCACATCGCGCTCCTGGTCGCGGTGATCAGCTGGGTGATCCCCCCGGAGAGCAGGCGGCGCTCGACAGTCGCAAAACCGGCCGCGGCCAGTATCCGCAGCAGCTCAGGCGGTGCCGGCAGATAGGCCACCGATTTCGGCAGGTACCGATAGGCGTCCCCGTCCGAAAGGGCGGCGCCGATGCGCGGCACGAGGTGTCCGAAGTACACCGCGTGCCCAGTGCGCAGCAGCGGGTTGGCCGGGGTGGCCACGTCGAGCAGCGCCACCCGGCCGCCGGGCCGAAGCACCCGGACCAGTTCGGCGAAGACGGGCTCGAGGGCCTCAAAGTTGCGCAGGGCGAACCCGCTGACGGCACCGTCGACGCTGCCCCCGGCCACGGGGAGCCGAAGGGCGTCGGTGTGGACCAGCGGAGCGGAGGTTCGAGCGTGGGCCAGCATGCCCGCAGACAGGTCCACGCCGATCGGCTCCATCCCGGCGTCGGTGAGGTCGCGGCACAGGTCGCCCGTCCCACAGGCCACGTCCACCACCAGAGATCCGGGCGGGAGGCCGAGCGCGCCCACCGCGGTCCGCCGCCAGCGGCGATCGAGCCCGAAGGTCATCACCCGGTTGACCAGGTCGTACCGGGGCGCAATGGTGTCGAACATCGCCCGGACGGCGCGGGTCTTGGCCTCCCCCGACGGGAGGGCACCATCCCGGATGGCGGTCACCAGAGATCCACGCTCAGCTGTAGTAACGGAACAGGATCTCTGCCACGCATACCGGCTTGGTGCCGCCCTCGATCTCAAAGGTCACGGCTAGGACAACCTGTACGCCGCCGGCGACCTCTTCGAGATCCGCCAGGCTGGCGCCGGCCCGCACCTTCGATCCGACGGGCACGGGGGCCGGGAAGCGGAGTTTGTTGAGGCCGTAATTGACGGCCATGGTGACGCCCGAGACGCGCAGGATCTCCTCCAGCAGGGTGGGGGCCAGCGACAAGGTCAGGTAGCCGTGGGCGATCGGGCCGCCAAACGGACCGGCCTGGGCCCGCTCGATATGCACGTGAATCCATTGGTGGTCGCCGGTGGCGTCGGCAAAAAGGTTGACCTGTTCCTGGGTCACCTGGTGCCACTCGCTGTAGCCCAGGTGCTGCCCGACGAGCTCCTTGAGACCGCTGATCCCGTCGATCGTGGTTGTCATGCTGAGCAGGCTAGGTCAGCCCGTCCCGCTTATCGAAACCAGGTGCGGCGGTAGGAACGGCTCTCCGGGTGCAGCAGGAGCGCGACCAGGGCGACGTAGAAGATCAGGCTCACCAGGGAGCCGAACGAGAGCGAGAGGACGGCGAAGGCCACAAACAGGACCGCCATCGCCAGGCCCAGCCAGTAGCCCCATTTCTTTTCATTGGCGATTCCCCACCCGGCAGCCACCTGCCCCACGACGAGAACCAAGCCGATCGCCGAGATGCCGCCAAAGGACAGGAGCAGGTCCAGGGCGGCGTTGAGGTACAGCAGGATGGTGGCGCTCATCAGCGTCTGAGGTTGGGTGCGATCGACCCACCGGTTGGACGGCATGCCTATCAGTTTGACAGCCGGGGCCCGGTAGTGGCTGCCGCCCGGGCGGCCAGCTGCCCGCACGCCGCGTCGATGTCGGTGCCGCGGTTGCGCCGGACGGTGGCGTTGATCCCCAGATGGGTCAGCTCGTCGCGAAAAAGGCGGACCCCAAGGGCGGAAGTGCCCCGCACCGGGTAGCCGGGAGTGGGGTTGAGGGGGATCAGGTTGACGTGGGCCCCTAGGGGCCGGGCCAGTTCGGCGAGCTCGGCGGCGTCGGAGGCGCGGTCGTTGACGCCGGCGATGAGGGCCCACTCGAAGCTGAGCCGCCGGCTCTTGGCGGTGAGATACTGACGGCACGCCTCGACCAGCATGGCGATCGGGTAGCGGCGGTTGAGGGGGACCAGGCTGTTGCGGAGGCGGTCGTTGGCAGCGTGGAGGGACACGGCCAGGTTCACCGGCAGCCCCTCGAGCGCCAGGCGCCGGATGCCCGGCACCACCCCGACGGTCGAGATGGTGATGTGGCGAGCCGATAGCCCGAGGTCGTCGTGGAGCCGGACGATGGCGGCCCACACGCGCTCGTAGTTGGCCAGCGGTTCGCCCATCCCCATGAACACCACGTTGGACAGGCGGCTCGGCGCCGCCGCTCGCCGGGCCGCCACCACCTGCTCGACGATCTCACCCGAGCTCAGGTGGCGGCTGAAGCCGGCCTGGCCGGTCGCGCAAAAGGAGCAGCCCATGGCGCAGCCGGCCTGGCTCGACACGCAGACCGTAGCCCGGTCCGGATAGTGCATCAGGACGGTTTCCACCCGGGCCCCGTCGGCCAGCCCCCACAGCCACTTGACGGTCTGGCCGCCCGCCGCGACCGACTCGCTCACCAGTTCCAAGCCGCGGGGCAACGCCTCCTCCAGGCGATCCCGCAGCGGGCGGGGCAGGTTGGTCATCTCCGCCGGACGCCGGCCTTCGGCATACAGCCCGTGCCAGACCTGCTCCATCCGGTAGGTGGGCTGATCTTCGATCAGGGCGGTCAGGCCGTCTCGGTCCAGGTCGTAGGGGCCCGGCATCAGGTGGCGGGCGGGATGTCCCCGACGTAGGCCTGGTCGAGATGGTTGATGACGAATCCCAGATCGACGTACAGCTTGACGGCGGGGGCGTTGGTGGCGTCGACGTAGAGCATGCCGACGGTGAGGCCCTGTCCATAGAGGTAGTCGAGGCCGGCGATCACCAGTTGCCGCCCGAGGCCGGGGGTGCGGTCGTGCCGGGCCGGGTCGACCGCGATCACGTAGATCTCGCCGAGCGGCGGGTCAGTGTCCTTGTGGATCTTGGTCCAGCAGAAACCGTCGAGATGACCGTTGGCGTCGTCGTGCAGTAGGAAGCCGGCTGGGTCGAACCACGGTTCGCCCTCACGCTGTTCGAGCGTGGCCCGGTCCCAACCGCCCTGCTCGGGGTGCCAGTGAAAGGCCCGGTTGTTGACCTCCAACCAGGCGTCCTCGTCGACGCCGACCCGGAAGGTCCGGGTGGCGAATCCGTCCGGCGCCGGAAGGCGCTGGTCGTCCTCGACCGGGAGGGGCCGGCGCATTTGATAGAGCACGCGGCCCGGGGTGAGCCCGATGGCGGCCGCGATCCGGTCGTGCTCGGGGCGGGGCTGGTTGACCCACATATGGACGTGGCCGCCCCCTTCGGAGGCGATGACCTGAGCGGCCCGGTGGACCAGGTCTGCTCCGATGGTGTTGCCGGGTATTCGGTGGTGCGGATCGACGACGAACTCCAGCGCCCAACTGTCGGCCCCGCGGGTCACCTGGGCGTAGCCAACCGGGTGATCGTGCCCGTCTTCCCATGCCACCAGGCTGGCGAATCCCTCCCGTCCGCCTTGGACCAGGTCCAGCCAGGCGTGCTCATCCAGGGCGGCGTGAGCGTCCGCGGCGCTGGCTGCCTCCAGCAATCCTCGCACCGCGTCGACGTCGCCTCGGCCCAGTTGCGTCTTGATCTCGATGCGGTGCACCGCAGGCAGGGTACCGGTCCGGCGCCCCGCCCCGGCTGCCGCCGCCCCTACTCTGGCCGGATGGCCGGACCCCGTACCCCCAAAGGTCGCGCCCGGGAGGCCGCCGCCCGCCTCGCGGTCGAATATCCGGGGAGCGCGAAGGACTTGTGTGCCCTGGACTTCACCAACCCGTTCCAACTGCTGGTCGCCACCGTCCTGTCGGCCCAGACCACAGACGAGCGGGTCAACATGGTGACCCCGAAGGTGTTCGCCCGCTATCCGACGCCGGCCGACCTCGGCCATGCCGATCCCGCCGAACTGGAGGACCTCATCCACTCGACCGGGTTCTTCCGGTCGAAGGCCCGCAGCCTGATCGGCCTGGGCCGGGCGCTCGACGAGCGGTTCGGGGGTGAGGTACCGCAGGCCATCGAGGACCTGGTCAGCGTGCCCGGGGTGGGGCGAAAGACCGCCAACGTGGTGCGCAGTGTCGGCTTCGGCCTGCCGGGACTGCCGGTCGACACCCATGTCACCCGCCTGACCAAGTTGTTGGGGTTGACTGACTCGACGGACCCGGTGCGCATCGAGCACGAAGTGGGCGCCCTGCTGCCGGCCTTCGAGTGGGGGGCGTTCAGCCTGCGCCTGATTCTGCACGGGCGCCGGGTGTGCATCGCCCGCCGGCCGCGCTGCGCTGACTGCGTGTTGTCGGACTTCTGCCCATCCTCGCAGGTCCTGACGCGCCGACCCCGCCCCACCCCCGTCAGCCGCCCGCCCCGTCCACGATCCGGCTGAGGCGCCGCCGGGCGCCCCGCAAGGCGCGCTCCACCTCGAACAGATCGGGCAGGAGCTCGTCGCGCTCCTCCCCCGAAAGACCCTCGGTGATGTGGGTGATCCGCCCCACCAGCTCGTCGAGCATGGTGGACACGGAACTGAGTTCGGCGCGTGTGGCCATACGGATACCATCATGGACCCGATGTCGCCCCGGTCCGAATCACCCAGCTCGAAGTCCTCCGTGCTGACCCGGCTGGACGTGCGCGGGGTCCCGACAGCCGGCGACGGCGAACTACGCCGGCTGCTCCCGGCGCCGGCCTCGCCCGCCGCCGACGGCGAATCGACCGCCGCCGTCCAGGCCATCCTGGATCAGGTCCGGGCGGAGGGCGACCGGGCTCTCCGCGACCTCACCGAACGGTTCGATGGCGTGCGCCTCGACGCCCTGCGCGTCGCCGACGACGAGCGGAAGGCGGCTCTGGATACCATCCCGGCCGACCTACGGGACGCCCTGGAAGCCGCCTACGACAACATCGTCGCCTATCACCGCACCCAGTTTCACCCGGAGGGGCGCCACGCCCGCGAAGGGATAACCATCCGGGAGATCGGCGTGGCCGTCGACCGGGCCGGGCTGTACATCCCCGGCGGCCGGGCCGCGTACCCCTCCACCGTGCTGATGACGGCCGCCCCGGCCCGGGTGGCCGGAGTGGACCGCCTCGCCATGTGCTCGCCGCCCGGCCCGGACGGCCGCCTGGCCCCGTCCGTGCTGGCCGCCAGTGCGGTGGCCGGCGTCGACGAGGTGTACCGCGTCGGGGGCGCGCAGGCCATAGCGGCCCTGGCCTACGGAACAGACTCGATCCCGGCCGTCGACGTCATCGTCGGGCCCGGGAACCGCTACGTGGCCATCGCCGAGCGCCTGGTTGCCGGGCAGGGCGCGGTCGGTGTCCCCTCGGCGTTCACCGGACCGTCCGAGGTGGCCGTGGTCGCCGACGACACCACCCCGGTGGCGTTCGCGGCCGTCGACCTGGTGGTGCAGGCCGAGCACGGGCCGGACGGGTTGGCCTACCTGATCACCTGGTCCGAGGCGGCCGCGACGGCGATCACCGCCGAGGTGGCCCGGCTCACCGGCGCCTCGCCGCGGCGAGCCGAGATCCGGTCGACCCTCGAGCGAGGCGGCTACGCGGTGCTCGTCGACGGGCCGGAGCAGGCCATGGCCGTTGCCAACGCGGTGGCCGCCGAGCACCTGGAACTGATGTGCCACGACCCGGAATCGCTCCTCCCGCTCCTGCGCAGCGCCGGGGCGGTGTTCCTGGGCCCGTGGGCGCCCGCCAGCCTCGGCGACTACGCGGCCGGTCCCAACCACGTGCTGCCGACCGCCCGGTCGGCCCGGTTCGGCAGCGCCCTCCGCGTGGACGACTTTCGCAAGCACATTCACGTCGTCGACGTCGACCAGGCCGGGCTCAGCCACTTGGCGCCCCATGTCGTGGCCCTGGCCACATCCGAGGGCTTGGCCGCCCACGCCGACTCGGTTCGCCTGCGCCTGGACGCCCTCGCCCACGTCCATGCTCCCGCCCAGGCGCCCGCCAGCGCCGGACCGGGCTGATGGGACTTCCCGAGCCCCGGGAGGACCTGGGCCTACGCCAGGGGTACCACTCCCCGCAGGTGGATGTTGCCGTCCGCCTCAACACCAACGAGTCGCCCCTGCCGCCGCCGGCCGCCTGGCTGGACGCGCTGCGAGCCGAGATCGACGCCACCGTCTGGAACCGCTACCCGGACCGCCAGGCCACCGGACTGCGGGCCGCGCTCGCCGGGTTCCACGGTGTGAGCGTCGACCAGGTGTTCTGCGCCAACGGGTCAAACGAGGTGTTGCAGTCGCTCTGCCTGGCCTACGGCGGCCCGGGCCGGTCGGTGGCCGTGTTCGAGCCGACTTACGCCCTGCACTCGCACATCGCCCACCTGACGGGGACCGCGGTGGCCGAGGGCCAGCGCCGTTCCGACTTTTCACTGGATCTGGAGGTGGTGCGAGACGTGCTGGAGGCCGCCCACCCGGCGCTCACCTTCCTCTGCTCGCCCAACAACCCGACCGGCCGCGCCGATGACCCCACAGCGGTGCGGGCCGTGCTCGGCGCCGTGCCCGGGCTGCTGGTCGTCGACGAGGCCTACGGCCAGTTCGCCGACTGGACGGCGCTGTCGCTCATCGACGACGACGTGCCGCTGGTGGTCACCCGCACCTTCTCCAAGACCTGGTCCATGGCGGCCGCCCGCTTGGGCTACCTGGTCGGCCCCGCCCCGGTGGTGGCGGCCCTCGAGCGGGTGGCCCTGCCGTACCACCTGGACGCCCTGAAGCAATCCGCCGGCCGGCTGGCGGTGCAGTTTGTCGGTGAAATGGAGGACCGGATCGGGCTCATCGTCCGCGAGCGCCAGCGACTCTTGTCGGCCTTGGCCCGGCTGCCGGTGACGGTCTGGCCGTCCCAGGCCAACTTCATCCTGTTCCGGGCCGACCACCGCAAGGGCAGCGAAGTGTGGCAGGGCCTGCTCGACCGTTCCGTGCTGGTGCGGGACACCTCGTCCTGGCCGCGGCTGGCGGATTGCTTGCGCGTCACGGTCGGGACTCCGGAGGAAAATGACGCCTTCCTGTCCGCCCTCACCGCGGTGCTGACGTGACCCGCCAGGCGGTCGTCGAACGGCGCCGAGCCACCAAGGAGACGACCATCTCCGTGCGGCTGGCGCTGGATGGTTCGGGCGCCGTCACGGTGGCGACCGGGCTGCCGTTCTTCGACCACATGGTGGCCCAGCTGGGCAAGCACGCCGGCTTCGACCTGTCGCTGCAGGCGGACGGCGACCTCGAGGTGGACGCCCATCACACAGTCGAGGATGTGGGGATCCTGCTCGGCGAGGCCCTGCGGGAGGCGCTCGGCGACAAGGTCGGGGTGCGCCGCTTTGCGTCGATTGACATTCCCCTCGACGAGACCCTGATCTCTGTGGCGCTGGATCTGTCGGGGCGTTCGTTCCTGGTGTACGCGGTCGATCCGGGCGCCGGCGGCGAGGCCTACCCGATCGGCATGCCGGCCTTCGACCCGCAGCTGGCCGAGGAGTTCTGGCGGGCGTTCGCCACGGCCGCCGGCCTCACATTGCACCTGCGCATGATCTCGGGGCGCAACACCCACCACATCCTGGAGGCCTGTTTCAAGGGGGTGGCCCGGGCCTTGCGCGACGCCGTCCGGGTCGAAGGCGGCGGCGTACCGTCGACCAAGGGGACGCTCTGAAACGCGGCATCGCCGTCCTCGATTACGGCATCGGGAATCTCCGATCGGCGGAGAAAGCCTTGCAGCACCTGGGTGCCGACGCCTCACTGGTGACCGATCCCGAGGCTGCCGCCGGCGCGGCGGGGGTGGTGCTACCGGGGGTCGGCAACTTCGGCCGCTGCATGGAGGCGCTGCGAAACTCCGGGCTCGACCGGGCGGCGCGGGCCGCGGTGGAGGCGGGGACCCCGTTCCTCGGGATCTGCGTCGGGATGCAGATGCTGTACGAGGGATCGGAGGAATCGCCGGGGGTGCCGGGTTTGGGCATGCTCCCCGGGGTGGTGGCGCGCCTACCCGACGGGGTCAAACGACCGCAGATGCAGTGGAACCGCCTGCTGTTCGAGCCGCCGCCGCATCCGATGCTGGGCGGGTTGGGGGAGGAGGCGTGGGTGTACTTCGTACATTCCTACGCCCCGCCGGCGGGAACGAGTGTGGTCGCCACTTGTGACTACGGCGGCCCCATGGTCGCCGCAGTGGCGTCGGGGCCGGTATGGGCGACCCAGTTCCACCCCGAGAAGTCCGGCGCCGCCGGGCTGGCTTTGCTGCGCAACTTCGTGCGGGCGGTCGCGGCCGTGGCGGTGGTGTGATCCGAATGGACCTGTACCCCGCCATCGATGTGCGGGGCGGCCGGTGTGTCCGCCTGGTGGAGGGCGATTTCACGCGGGAGACCGTGTACGGCGACGACCCGGTGGCGGTGGCCGAGGGCTTCGCGGCCGCCGGCGCCCACTGGATCCACGTCGTCGACCTCGACGCGGCCCGG
>DASXZS010000220.1:0-3570 GCA_036501785.1 Acidimicrobiales bacterium
CGAGTCCAAGGTCGTCACCCGGGCCATCCGCTCGGCCCAGACCCAGATCGAACAGCAGAACTTCGAGATCCGCAAGGACGTCCTGAAGTACGACGACGTGCTCAACCGCCAGCGCAAGGTCATCTACGGCGAGCGGCACGACGTGCTCGAAGGCGTTGACCTCAAGGAGCAGGTGCAGCGGATGACCGATGAGGTCATCGAGTCCTACGTCGACGGGGCCACCGCGGAGGGCTTCCCCGAGGACTGGGACCTGAACAAGCTGTGGCGCGCGTTCCAGCAGCTGTTCCCGGTCGCGGTCACGGTCGACGAGGTCGAAGACGACGCGGGCGGCAAGGCCAACCTGACCGCCGACACGATCACCGACGTGGTCATCGAGGACGCCAACGCGGCCTACGAGCGCCGTGAGGAAGAGCTGACCCCCGAGATCATGCGGGAATTCGAACGCCGCGTGGTCCTGTCGGTGCTCGATCGCAAGTGGCGTGAGCACCTCTATGAGATGGACTACCTGCGCGAGGGCATCGGCCTGCGCGCCATGGCCCAGCGCGACCCCTTGATCGAGTACCAGCGCGAGGGCTTCGACATGTTCAACGCGATGATGGACGGCATCAAGGAAGAGTCCGTCGGCGCCCTGTACAACCTCCAGGTCGAAGTCCAGCAGAACCCGGTCACCGACGAGGCCATCGACGGCGCCGAGGCCCAGGGCCAGGCCGTGGTGGCCGGTGGCATCCAGATGTCGGCTGGCCCCGAGGTCACCTCGACGCCCCACGCGGCGGTGAGCCAGCCCGTCGTGGAACCGGACGCCGAAGCGGCCCCCGCCCGCGCCCCTGCCTCTCGCCGGGCCAACGGTACCAACGGCGCGAATGGCGCGAACGGTGGCCGAGGCGGGCGTTCCGGTGGCGCGGCTCGCTCCGGTGGCGCGGCTCGCTCCGGTGGCGGCCGTCACCGTTCGACCGGCAGCACCGGGCCTCAGCCGGCCGTGCCCCAGGACGACACCGGTCTCCCCGCGGGCCTGGCGCCCCGGCGCAGCTCCGCCCTCCAGTACACGGCTCCGTCCGTGGAAGGCGGCACCCACGTGGAGAGCCACGTCGAAGGCAACCTCGCCGCCGGCGGCGACTTCGCGCGCGTCGGCCGCAACGATCCTTGCCCCTGCGGCTCCGGCCGCAAGTTCAAGCGCTGCCACGGCGACCCGCGTAACCAGGAAACCGTCTAAGCGTCACCTCCGTTCGTCGGCCTCGCGGCCCGGCTCCACCCCTGCCGGGGGTGGCCGGGCCGCTGCCTTGTTCGGCCGCGTTTGGCTCGCAGCCGTCTGGCGCCCCGCTGTCGTCTGGCGTCCCGCGGCCGGGCGGGTCAGGCGGATTCGATCGCGGTGCAGAGCCAGCGAGCCTCTCGTCCGGGCCGCCCCGGCGTGGTCGGCTCGGGGCCGGCCCGCTCCAGCCGGGCGGCCAGAGCCCGGGTCCGGCTCCCGAACTCCGCGACGACCGCCACCTCCACCACGTCCCGGGCCGGCTGTGACGCCCGCACCCGCTGCACCCGAGGCCGCCGGTCCACCGCCAGCAGCGGGCCCAGCCGCCGGATGTGCGCCCGGGCCCGCTCGTTGGTCCACGGTGTCAGCTGGCTGGCGGGCCGGGCCCCGGCCAGGGTCTCGGCCAGCACCTGAGCGAACTGGCTCGGCCACTGCCCAACGCCGTCCCCGGCATCTCCGCCGCCGGGACGCCGATCCTTCTCGGCAGGCTGGTCAGTCGCTTTGTGGTCGGCCTCGCCCGGGCCTGGCGCATCCGGGTCCGGTGCCTCCGGGTCCGGCGCCTCGCATTGCCCGGCCCTCAATTCGTCATTCTCGCGTGCTACAACTGGCGGCCGAGCATAGATGCCGGTGGCCCAGATCTGGCTGGCATGATTGGTGTCATTCTGCGCGGCGGGTAGCTCATCGTCATAGGGCGGCAGCCAATTGGGGACAGGCACCAGGCGGATGGCCATGGGATCGGGCTCGGGCAGCGGCCGGGCTTCCCCGTCCGGCGCCTGGAACGGATACGGTGACAGCAGCCCAGGCTGGGAGTCTGCGTCGGATGGCGAGTCGTCCATGGTCCCTCCGGGAAACCAGTTGAACTGCCCCGCGCCCAGCGATATCGACCGCCGCGCACCCGCCAGTGAGGCACTATCGATCGTGCCATTTTGGCACAACACCGTTTTACCCGAGGCCAGTGACATTTTCCCCGGCACTCAAACCAGAGCATCGACCAGCGCCGCTAATTACATCGGCGTCATTTTAATGACCATGTGCGAATTTCCGACTGTCGCCAGGAATTCAGCACACGTTATTTGGCGTGTCAGCTCGCGCATTGCCATTCCAGTTCGCGCAGCAGGCATGGGGTAGGCAACAGGCGCCGGGGGTGGGCGGCCGACGGATCTGTGGCCGGCGGGGCTTGAGCGGCCGGGCGCCGGGAATGGCCGAGGGTGCGGGGCGACGAACCCAGGGAAGTGCCAACTGGGTGTGTGTCCGGTGTGTCCGGTGTGTCATGAGTGGCTGATGTGGTGTGAGTGACTGAGGGGCTGGGCCTCTTACCGATGCGATGGCGCCATTGCTACGGCTAGAGCAATAGCAATGGCGCCATTGCATCGGTTCCTGACCCCGCTGGCCCACCGTGGCACCGCCCCAACCGGCCCAGTGCGCCCCAATTGACCCACTGCGCCAACTGGCCCACTGTGCCAACTGGCCACTGCGGCTCCCGTGCCCACCCTCCAACTGGAAAGAAAGTTTACTATTAGGGGGCAGTGGGGCATACTGAGCTGGGTCGCCCGGCGAATCCGGGTCGGCGGAGCGCCTGGCCAGCCAGGCGGGGAGGAGCCGAGCGCAGTTGGCCGAGTTGCTCATCGCGGCTCAGAGCATCGTGACGGCGACCCCGGACGCGGCCGTTCTCTCACCCGGCTACGTCCTCGTCGAGGACGGCCGCATCATCGCGGTCGAAGCCGGTGATCCGCCCCGCACGCCGGACGAGCACCTGGACCGTGGCGTGCTGGTCCCGGGCTTCGTTGACCTGCAGGTCAACGGGTATTACGGGGTGGAGTTCGACATGGCCGACGAGGCCGGGTGGCGGCTGGTGGCCGACCGGCTGCCCGAGACCGGCACCACCGCCTTCGTGCCGACGATCATCACCGCCCCGCTGCCCAGGCTGAACGACAGCCTGAAGGCCGCCGCCAGCATCATCCCCGCCCTGGCCGACCAGCCCGAGGCCCCCGCCCTGCCCGACCAGCCCGGGCCCCCCGCCGGGCCCGCCGCCCGGGCCTCCGCCGGGACTCGCGTCCTCGGGGTCCATGTCGAGGGCCCCTTCATCAGCCCCAAGCGCGGCGGCGCCCACAACCGGGCCTGGATGACCGACCCGACCCCGGAGGCCGTCAGCGGCCTGCTGGACGCCGCTCAGGGCCACCTCAAGATCCTCACCCTGGCCCCCGAACGCGACGGCGCCCTCCAGGCCATCCGCGAACTCACCAAACAAAACGTCCTGGTCAGCGTGGGCCATAGCGACGCCCGGGCCCACCAGGTGGCCGAAGCCGCCGATGCCGGGGCCCGCATGG
>DASXZS010000221.1:0-2012 GCA_036501785.1 Acidimicrobiales bacterium
GGTGGGCGTGATCCGCACCACCCACCACCGCCTGGTGGTGCCGTTCGCCGCCATTGTGGCCGCCTTCTTCGCCACCCTGCCCAAGGTGCCGAACTCCCTCTCCCTGGCGCACCTGTTCGCCCTGGTGCTGCCGGTCATCTACGCCTTCCTGCTGACCCAGCGCCAGCGCAAGGCGTCCACGGCCCAGCTTCGGGCGGGAAAGCGCAACGCCACCTCGACCGGTGCGGCCGACACCAGAAACGCCGCCGCCGGTGGGCGCCGGCAGTCTCGGCAGTCGCGCCGCCAGCCCAAGACTCAGACGGGACCGACCAAGAACCGCCGCTACACCCCGCCCAAGAGCAAGGCCCGGCGCCGCTGACAGCAGCTGACGGCCGCCGCCTTTGGCTATCGCCCCGCCAGATCACCGGCCAGACCACCCGGCAGCAATGCCGACTGCAAAAAGACCAGCAGCTCCGCTCGCCGCCGCACGAGCGACCGGGCCGTCGGCTCCACGCCGAGGGCGCGCAGCACCTCCACCTCGGTGGCCACCCCGATGACCGTGGAGTAGGTGGCCAGCAGCAGCAGGCGGGCGTCCTGAACCCGGAACTCCCCTTCGTCCATACCCTCTTCCAGGAAGGCGGTGGCCCGCTCGATAAACGGCCCCAGCATCTTCCGGAACCGGGTCGCCGACGGCGGCCCCAGGCGGCTGACCTCGCGGAGCAGCCCCAACAGCTCCGGGCGCCGCCCGGCCAGGCGAAAGACCGACCGCACCACGGCATCCACCCGTGACCACCCTTCCCCCGTACCGGTTGCGCTTGATCTGGCGACGGCCTTCTCGAGCACTGCGATCAGCTCGGTCCCGGCCTCGTCGATGACCGCGTCGAGCACGCCTTCCTTGGACGCGAAGTGGTACAGGATGGTCTGCTTGCGGACGCCGAGCTCGCCGGCCAGGGCGTCCAGGGACGTGGTTTCGTACCCCTTGGTGCCGAAGGCGGTGAGAGCCGCATCCACGATCCGGTCCCTGGTGCTGGCGGTGACCACTTACCGGATGGTAGACAATCACAATGCTCCGTGAAGCTCTCGGGGGGCGGCGCATCGCCATCACCGGCGCGACCGGGTTCCTCGGCACCGCGCTCACCGAGCGCCTCCTGCGCGCCGTGCCGGACTGCGAGGTGGCCCTCCTGGTCCGCCCCGGCCGCCGGGGAGCCGCCGACCGGGTGCGCCGGGAGGTGCTCCGCAACAACTGCTTCGATCGCCTGCGCCAGCAGTTGGGTGCCGGCTTCGACGCCGAGATGGACCGCCGGGTCCTGGCGATGGCCGGCGACGTCGGTCTCGACGGGCTGGGCCTCGACGCCGCCGGTGAGGCGCTGCTGGCCTCCTGCCAGACGGTCATCCACTCCGCCGCGGCGGTGAGCTTCGACTCCCCCTTGGATGCCGCGGTGGAGGTCAACCTGCTGGGACCGGTGCGGGTGGCCGCCACCCTCAACCGTCTGCACGCCGCCCAAACCACCGCACCGCACCTCATCGCCGTCTCGACCGCATACGTGGCCGGCAGCCGCCGGGGCCTGGCTCCCGAGGCCACCCTCGCCGACACGCCCTGGTCGACGGAAATCGAGTGGCGACCGGAGGTCGAGGCGGCCCGCCGGGCGGGCGCCGACGCCGACGCCGCCAGCCGGGACCCCAAGATGCTGGCCCGCTTCCACCGCCAGGCCCGCCAGGAGCTGGGCGCAGCCGGCACTCCCCTGCTGGCGACCAAAGCCGAACGACTCCGCCAGGACTGGGTCAAGGACCGCCTGGTCGTCCTAGGCAAGGCCCGGGCCCAGGGCCTGGGCTGGCCGGACGCCTACGCCTACTCCAAGTCCCTGGGTGAGCGGTCCCTACTGGAGACGCGTGGCGCCCTACCAGTGACGATTGTCCGGCCGTCGATCATCGAGTCGGCCCTGGCCGAGCCGCAGCCCGGCTGGATCCGGGGCTTCCGCATGGCCGACCCGGTAATCATCTCCTATGCCAAAGGTCTGCTCAAAGAGTTCCCC
>DASXZS010000222.1:0-1641 GCA_036501785.1 Acidimicrobiales bacterium
GCCTTCGTTGGCCCCGTCGGAACGCGCTGAGTGTCGCGACCTGGCCGCGTCGTGGGGGCTGCGCTGGCTCGAAGTGGAGAGCGACGAAGGAGCCCGGCCCGGGTACGTGGCCAACGGACCCGACCGCTGCTACCACTGCAAGAGCGAGCTCATGGACCGGCTGGCGCCGATCGCCGAACGCGAGGGCGCGGTCGTCGCCCTGGGCGTCAACATGGACGACCTCGACGACTACCGCCCCGGCCAACGCGCCGCCCGCGAGCGGGGAGCCATCTTCCCCCTGGTGGAAGCCGGCCTCACCAAGGACCTGATCCGCGGCGCCGCCCGCGACCTGGGCTTGGCCGTGTGGGACAAGCCGGCGGCCGCCTGCCTGGCCTCCCGGGTGCCGTATGGCACTCCCGTCACCCTCGGTACGTTGACCCAGGTGGCCGAGGCGGAGGAGGCGCTGCGAGCGCTCGGCTTCCGCCACCTGCGGGTCCGGCACTACGGGGATCTGGCCCGCCTCGAGTTCGGCCCCGGCGAGCTCGAGCAAGCGGTCAGGACGCGGGAACAGGTGGTCGACGTGGTGCGGGCGGCCGGCTACCGGTACGTGACCCTCGACCTCGAAGGTCTCCGCTCCGGCAACCTCAACGACGCCCTCACCCGCCACCCGTGACGAGTGTGCGGGTCCGTCTCACCTTCCCGGCCGGGTTGGTGCGCCAGCCCATCGTCGGACAGCTGGTTCGTCGCTTTGATGTGCTCCCCAATATCCGGCGGGCAGATGTCCGAGAGGAGACCGGGTGGATGGTGTGCGAGCTCGATGGCGACCCCGAGGCGGTCCAGCGGGCCCTGGCCTGGCTGGAAGAAACCGGCGTCGCCGTCAATCGAGTGGACCACCCGCTCGAGAGTTGACGATGACCGAGGCGATCGAGGAGCACGCCACCGCACTCGCCGACGCCATTGAGGCGGCGCTGCCGGGCTGGATCACCGGCAACATCCTGCGGGTGGCGCAGGCCCAGACGGGAGAGGTGTCGCCCGAGCTGGCGACTGCTGCGGCCGGGGCCGGTCGCCAGGTCCAAACCCAGACCGGCCCGGCGATCCGCGACCTGCTGGCGAGCGACATCGACGCCCAGCGCACCACCCCGCTGGCCCTCCTCCGCCAGGCGGTGCGAGTCCCTACCCAGGTCCTTCGCGACGCCGGTATGGTGCCCGTCGCACGCGATCGTTTCGCCCGAGAAGCGTTCCCCGACGATGACTACGACCTTTCACCAGCTTCTTGGGCCGACATCGACCCGTCCCTTACGGAGCTGGGCATCACGTGGGGTGCGGCGAAGGCCTTCGAACACCGGCGCCGCCACCGGTCGCCGGGGGACTAGCGCCGCTTCCGGCCTCGTCGCTTTTTCGGCTCGGGCGGGAGGGCGTTCAAGGCGTGAGCGGTGTTGCTCATGGGCTCGGTCGGCGGCTGCGTCCAGCCCGCCCCCGACACCAACCGGTCTTCGAAGAAAAGGCAACCATCCGGGCAGGCGAAGGGCTGCTCCTGGTTGACGGCCAGCCGGCATCGTTGCATGGCTTCGCCGGTCGGCGTGCTGCGATGCAGATAGTGGCGGCAGTCTTCCCTCACGGCCATGCCGTCCATGGTGCCATGCCATCCGCCCCTCGCGGCGG
>DASXZS010000223.1:0-7570 GCA_036501785.1 Acidimicrobiales bacterium
AGCCGGTAGTTGATGGGCACCAGCACTCGGCCGTAGCCGCTCACCCCGAAGAAAGCGATCTGGAAGCGGGCCGCGTTGGGGCTGACGATCGCCACCCGGTCCCCAAAACCGACACCCAGGCCGTCGAGCGTCCGGGCCAAGCCCCGGGCCCGAGCTTCCAGGTCGCCGTACGTGAGGGAGCCGAGCGAGCCAGGCCCGCCAGGCTCGTCGATGACCGCCGTGCGGTGACGAAACACCGTCACTGCTCGCTCCAAGAAGTCGCCGATCGTCAACGGCACGTGCATGGCAAACCCCCGTATCCGGCGTGGTGCGCCCACAAGCTAGCCCCCGACCCTGCACCGAGTTGCCTGTGGGCGGGCAGCATCGGACGCTACGCTGACTAGTCGTGCGTAGGCGCCGGGAGCGACGACCGCCCGCTGTTCTCGGCGACCTCAGCCGGGTGCTCGTGATCTCCGCCAGTATGGGCGCCGGTCACGACGGGGCGGCGCGCCAGCTCGCCGCCCGGCTGCGCGCCGACGGCCACCACGCCGAAGTGCGCGACTTCCTCGACAGCGGGCCGCTGAGGATCGGGGCGGCCTTGAGAAGCGGCTACGAGTTCGAGCTCAAACATCTGCCGTCCGCCTATGAGGCCACCTATCGGCTGTGGTACCGGGTGCCGTGGCTGTGCCCGCTGGTGGCGTGGCTGGTGACCGCCCTCACCCGCCGGCGGGTCCTGCGCTGGGTGCGGGAGTCGCGGGCAGCCGTGGTGGTGTCCACCTATCCGCTCGCCACCCTCTGCCTGGGCCGGCTGCGGACCACCCGGCGCCTCGCCGTCCCGGTCGTCAACTTCATCACCGACTTCGGTGTGCACCCGTTGTGGGTCCACCGTGGCATCGACCTCAATCTGGCTGTCCACGACGGACCGGCGGAGATGGCCGCCCGTCGGACTGGGCGCCCGTCGGTGGCCTGCGGGCCGGTCGTGTCCGACGCCTTCGCACCCGACGCCCTCCCTGATCGCGAGACGACGCGGGCCGAACTGGGGCTGACCGTCTCGGAGCGGGCCATCCTGGTGGTCGCCGGCTCCTGGGGCGTCGGCGGCGTGGAAGCCACCTGGCGGGCTATCACCCAGGACGGCCGCTTCACGCCCGTCGTGGTGTGCGGCCGGGACGAGCGCCTCCGCCGGGAGGTCAGCGCCCTCGCCAAACGGGCCGGGGGCCGTTCGGTCGTCATCGGCTGGACCGACGCCATGCCCGCCCTGATGGCCGGGTGCGACGCTCTGGTCGAGAACGCCGGCGGCCTCACGTCGCTGGAGGCCATGCGCGCCGGCCTGCCGGTGGTCAGCTTTCAGCCCATCGCCGGCCACGGGCGGGAGAACACCGCCAGGATGGCCGAGGCGGGCGTCAGTCGGCTGGCCGGTACCCCCGACGAGCTCATCGCCGCCTTGAGCACCCTCACGTCGCCCGGTCCCGCTCGAGCCGAACAGGTGGCCGCAGGTCGGGCCATGTTCCGGGCCGCCGCCGACACCCTGACTCTGGCGGCCGCGGCGACGATCGAGCCGGTCCGGTTGGGCCGCCAGCCCGCCGTCTACGTGGCCCGGACCGCGGCGGCCCTGGTGGCGGTGGCCGGTCTGGCCTGGACCGGCCTGACCAGTGGCGTCGAAGTGGCCGCGGCCGCGGCCGGCGCGGGCGTGGCCCATGCACCGGCCGGCGCCACCACTGTGGCCTACGTCGGTGTTCGCCTCAACGCTGTCGAATTAGCGAACCTGGGCGTGGCCAGCGACCTCCAGCGCATGCATCTCACGGCGGTCGTCGACCGGGCCACCGCGATGAGCGAACCGCAAGCCGTCCGCGACCTGGCGGCCCGCGGTGTCAACGTCGCCAGCGGGGGGCGCGGCGATACCCCGGGCACCGGGCACGAGAGCGACCCCATGCTGTGGACCCGAGCGCGGGGCGACGCCCGCGCCGGGCAAGCCCTCGAACAACTGATCGGTGTCCCGGTCACGGTGTTCGTGCCGGGCCGGCGCGTCAACGCCTGGGACCTCATCGAGTGCAGCGACACCCACAGTTCACTGGTGGTGCCCGACCACATTGTCAACGCCTATCGGGCGGCCACCGACGTCACCCCGCTGCACCTCTCCGCCCGTCACATCTACTTGATCAACGGGCTGGACGCCACCACCTCGCAACTGAGCGCGGTCCTGGCCCGGCTGGGCGCGGGCCTGCAACTGGCGCACCTCTCGGCCCTGCCGCTCGCCTTGCTGGCGTGACGGCACCGCCCGGCTCGTCCAGGCCCGGCCGGACATCGCTCGGCCTGACCAGCGCGGTCGCGACCGCGGCGGTCGTCGCCCATCTGCTTCCAGGCGTGGTGGCCTGGCGGTCGATGCGCTGCCGCCTGCTCCCGAGGCTCTCCGGGGTAGGCGACCCGGGGCACGTGGCACTCACCTTCGACGACGGACCGGATCCGGTGTCGACGCCGCCGATCCTCGATGCCCTCGACGCGGTCGGCTGGCACGCCACCTTTTTCTGCCTCGGCAGCCAGGTGCGCCGCTCCCCCGGGCTGGCCCGGGAGCTGGTGGATCGGGGCCATGAGATCGCGGTGCACGGTGACAGCCACGCCAGCCATCTCCGCCGCCCGGTGACGTCCACCGTTCCCGATGTCATCCGGGCCCGCCACACCATCGAAGCGGTGGCCGACACTCCCGTGCGGTGGTTCCGCCCTCCGTATGGGGCGGTCTCGTCGGCGACCCTGGTGGCGGCTCGCCGGTCCGGGTTGCAACTGGTCCTGTGGACGACATGGGGCCTGGATTGGCAACCGAACTCGACGGGCCGGAGCGTCGTCGCCCACGTGCAACGGACCTTCCACCCCGGCGCCACCGTGCTCCTCCACGACTCCGACATCACCTCGACGCCCGGCAGCTGGCGATCGACGCGGTCCGCCATCCCACTGCTCGCCGAGGCGTGGGCGGGGGCCGGGCTCAAGGTGGGACCGCTCGGGGAGCACGGCGTCGCCGGCGCCGGATGCTGAGCGCCGCGACCGGCGGGAGGAGCCGGGCTGGCCCCACTGTGCGGGGCTGGGCTGTGGTCGGCTGGGCGGTGGTCGGCCTGACCGTGCTGGCGGCCGGCTGTGGCGGTGGCACCGGCACCTCGGCGACGGCCCCTTCCATCGAGGTCGTCACCGGCCTGTTCCCGTTGGCGCAGGCTGTCGAGCAGATCGGCGGTTCGAAGGTCACGGTCGTCGACGTGGTGCCGGCCGGATCCGACCCGCGGTCCTACCAGCTGACCGCCAGCCAGGTGGCGGCGGTGGGCCGGGCCGCGGTGGTCCTAGAGGCCGGCCGCGCCTTCCAGCCGTCATTGGCGGCCGCGGCGGCCACGGCCCCCCGGGTCGTCGACCTGGAGACGGCCCTGGGCACCAGCGACCCCTACGTGTGGCTGGACCCCGACGACATGCAGCGGGCGGTTAGCAGCATCGCCGCGGCCATGGAGGCCGCCAACCCGCCCGCGGCCGGCCAGTACCGCAGCGGGGCCCGGGCCTTCTCCGACGAAGTGGCCTCGACGGGTATCGACTACGAGAGCACCTTGTCGACCTGCCCCCGGCGGCTCATCGTCACCCCGAACGGGGCGTTCGCTGACCTGGCCCGCCTGTACGGGCTGACCGACCAGGTGGTAGGCACGGCGGCTACCCCGGATGCCGCCGCCGTGGCTGCGGCCGCCGGAGGCATCCAGGCCGCCGGCTTGAGCACCGTCTTCTCCGAGCCGTTCGTGCCAACCGGCACCATTGCGGCCGTGGCCGCGGCCGCCCACGTCAAGGTCCGGGTGCTGGATCCGCTCACTGGGCCACCGCCGGCCGGATGGCCCCGGCAGGCCGACTACGTGCGCCTGATGGAGGCCAACCTCGGCACCCTCAATGCCGCCTTGGGCTGCCCCGACGCCGGGACCGGTTCGTGAGCGAGCCACTGGCGGCCGTGGCCGGGTGGCCCGCGGTCGCAGCCGCCGGGGTCGTCTCGGGTCGCCCCGCCGGCGAGAGCGACCCACGGCCCGTCGTCGTTGCCACCGCCGGACCTGATCAGCGGGTCTTCCCGTGGGCGTCCGTCACCAAGGTCCTGACCGCCGTGACGGTATGGATCGCGGTGGAGGAGGGCACAGTGGGTTGGGATGACCCGGCCGGCCCACCCGGCGCCACCCTGGCCCACCTGCTGGCCCACGCCTCCGGACTAGAGCTGGACGGCGAGGCCCGGCTGGCCGCGCCCGGCACCCGCCGCATCTACTCCAACCGCGGCATCGAAGTGGCAGCGGAGCACGTGGCCAGCCGTGCCGGCATGCCGTTTGACCGGTACCTGGCGCACGGGGTCATCGAACCGCTGGGGCTCCGCGCCACCACGCTGTCAGGAAGCCCGGCCTGGGGGGCGTCGGGTTCGCTCGTCGACCTGCTGGCGCTGGGGCGCGAGCTGCTGGCCCCCACGCTGATCAGCGGCGAGACCGTCGCCCACACCACGGCGGTGGCGTTCCCGGGGCTGGCCGGAGTACTCCCGGGGTACGGCCGCCAGGACCCCAACGACTGGGGTCTGGGCGTGGAGATCCGCGACCACAAACACCCCCATTGGACCGGGAGCCGCAACTCGCCCGGCACCTTCGGACACTTCGGTCGGTCCGGTTCGCTGTTGTGGGTCGATCCGGTGGCCCAACTGGTGTTGGCCGCACTCGCCGACCTGCCGTTCGGGCCCTGGGCAGTGGCGGCCTGGCCCGCCCTATCGGACGCCGTCGTCGCCGGCTACGGACCCGGCGCCCCCGGCGTAACTGGTCCGGGCGTGGTTGGCCCCGGCGTAACTGGTCCTGGCGTGGTTGGTCCCGGCGTCACTGGTCCTGCGTGACGACCTCACGGAAGGCGGCGAAGGCCCGCGGGCCCCACACCGTGCCGGGGCCGCCGTTCATCATGATGGCCACGCCCATGGCCTCGGCAACCTCCTCCTCGGTGGCGTTGCGCTTGGCCGCGCCCAGGGCGTGGGCTGCGATACAACCGTCGCACTCGCGGGTGACCGCGATGGCCAGGGCGATGAGCTCCTTGATGCGGGCGGACAAGGCACCATCGGTGAGGACGGCGCGCTGCGTGGCCGCGTAGCCGGCGAGCACATCGGGGATCTGTTCACGCAGCTCTCGGGCCGGGTCGCGAATGTCGCCGATCACCTCGAGGGGGTGGATCATCGGTGGGTCCTCCTTGGACGAACGCAGGACCGGCGCCGTTTGGTGGGAGGCCGGCCCCCGGACAGTAACCTCGCCGGCCAGGCCGGTCGCAACAAGTAGCCTGCCGCGTCTTGACCACACCCTTCGACGATGCTCTGCGAGCCCGGCTCACTGCCAACCTCGGCGCCCTCGAACGCCTCGCCCTTCCGCTCGACGGCCGGCGCCACGCCGCGGTCGCGGTGGTCGCCGTCAACAGCGACGCCGACGGTCCCGCCGTGCTGCTCACTCGTCGTGCCGTCAGGCTCCAGGCGCATGCCGGCCAGTGGGCCCTCCCGGGTGGGCGGGTAGAGATCGGCGAAGGGGCCAGGGCAGCAGCCCGGCGCGAGCTCCACGAGGAGATCGGCCTGGACCTGGGCGCGGACGCCGAGTTGGGCGCTCTCGACGACTACGCCACCCGATCGGGCTATGTCATCAGTCCTTTCGTCTTCTGGGGTGGCGCCGACCCGGTCCTGCACCCGGACCCCGCCGAGGTCCGCTCCATCCACCGCGTTTCCTTCCGGGAGCTGTGCCGGCCCGACTCGCCCCGGTTCATGTCCATCGCCGAATCCGACCGTCCGGTGGTGCAGATACCCGTCGGTGGCGACCTCGTTCACGCCCCGACGGGCGCCATCCTCCTACAGTTCCGGCGGGTGGCGATCGAAGGCGTCATCGAACGGGTCGCCCACTTCGAGCAGCCGGTCTTCGCCTGGCGATGAGCCCCTGATAGCGGCGGCGGGCCGGCGGGCCGGCGGGGGGGCCGGCGGGGGGGCCGGCGGGGCCTCCGACCTGGTGCGAACTCTCGCCCGCCACCAGCGAACTCTCGCCCGCGCCGGGTGCTCGAGGCTGCCAGCGCTGGCCACAATCGACGCGATGCCGCGAATCGGTCCATTAGCGTTCTCTTCATGCCAATCCGGTTCTTGAAGCGCGACAAGATCCAGCTGCTGTCCCGTTTACCGCTCTTCGAGACCAGTTCGCAGCGCGAGCTGGCGAAGGTGGCCAACGTCAGCGTCCAGGCGCACAAGCCGGCGGGTTCGATCCTGACCAGGGAGGGCCGGGAGGGCGGGCTGCTGTTCATCATCCTCGACGGCGAAGCCGAGATCGTCCGGGACGGCCAGCTGCTGGGCACCCTCAAGGAGGGCGACGTGGTCGGCGAGCTCTCGCTGATCGACGGCTACCCGCGCTCGGCGAGTGTCCGTGCCGTCACCGATGTCGAGGTGCTGCAGATCCCGGCGTCCGACTTCCAAGCCGTCATCCAGGGGTCGCCCAAACTCGTGATCAGCCTGCTGGAAGGGCTCGCCCGCCGCATCCGCGATATGGACGAACGCTGGCCAGCCGAGCTCTGAAGTCGGGCTAGGAGGAGCTAGGAGCGGTCCGCCCGCTCGGCCGCCCGGAAACGGGCCTCTTCCTCGGCCAGCTGCTGCCGCTCGCGGGCGGTGAGCCCCGCCTGGGCGTCGTCGGCGGCGTCGTCCTCCGCGGCGGCGTCTGCGGTCGGCGTGACCCGCGCCGCCGACCGGCGGGGGGTCGACTGGCGGGGCCGAGCCCGACGGACCGGTTTCGGTGCCTCGGCTGGCTCCTCCTGTTCCGCTCGCTCCTCGCGGTCGTACCGGGCGCGTCCGGTCGCGGCCGGCGGGGGGGGCGGGGGTGGCGGAGGGGCGAATTGTGGCGCCTCGGGCAGCTCAGGAGCCGTGGCGCGGGGCGCGGCGGCGTCGGACATCAAGGCCGCCACGTCGTCATCGCCCTTGGCCGCGTCAACCATCTCGTCCATGCCGATCGGACCGACGTTGCTGCCGGCGAGGAACTGCTTGACGAGGGAACGGGAGCTGTTGAACATCTCCTCAGCGGGGCCGAAGCGCACCAGGCTCGACCGGTAGAGCATGCCGATGTAGTCGGCCGTGCGTTTTACCGATTCGATGTTGTGGGTGATGATGAAGAAGGTGCAGCCCAGTTCGCGCTGGACGTCCTTGACGAGCTCGTCCAGGTAGGCCACCCGCACCGGGTCGAGCCCGGAGTCGGGCTCGTCGAAGAAGACGATGTCGGGGTTGAGGATGAGCGCCCGGGCCAGCCCGGCCCGCTTGCGCATCCCCCCGGAGATCTCCCCCGGGAGTTTGGGGAGGTGGGCGACCAGGCCGACCATCTCGGCCTTCTCGAGGACGAGCGTCCGGATCTCCTTCTCGCTCTTCTTGGTGTGCTCACGGAGGGGGAAGGCGATGTTGTCGAAGAGATCCATGGACCCGAACAAGGCGCCGTCCTGGAACAGAACCCCGAACTTGCGCCGTATTCGCAGCATGTCCTTGTGCCGGATGCCGACGATCGGCTCACCGTCGATGTAGATCTGACCTTCCTCCGGACGCAACAGGCCGATGATGTCCTTGAGC
>DASXZS010000224.1:0-30351 GCA_036501785.1 Acidimicrobiales bacterium
CCAGCACCAACGCCATCTCCAGCAGGTTGAGCGAGTACATGGCCATCCACGCGGTGCCGTCGGATTGCTCCAGCCGGCCGGCGATGGGCAGGGGCTTGGACCGGTCGAACAATCCGATGTTGTCGAGCCCGAGAAACCCGCCTTCGAACACGTTGTTGCCGGCTTCGTCCTTGCGGTTGACCCACCAGGTGAAGTTGAGCATCAGCTTGTGGAAGATCCGCTCCAGGAAGGCGAAGTCGGGGGTGGCGTCCTCGCCCCGGGCTGCCCGGGCGTGCCAGTCGATCTCGAAGACCCGCAGGGCGGCCCAGGCGTGGACTGGAGGGTTGACGTCGCCGAAGTTCCACTCGTAGGCGGGCAGCTGGCCGTTGGGGTGCATGTACCACTCGCGGCAGAGCAGGATCAGCTGCCGCTTGGCGAAGTCGACGTCGAGGTGGGCGAGGGCGACGCAGTGAAAGGCCAGGTCCCACGCCGCGTACCACGGGTACTCCCAGGGGTCCGGCATGGAGATGACGTCCTCGTTGTCGAGGTGGATCCACGCCCCGTTGCGGACCTCTCCGCGCCCGGGCGGCGGCCGGGGCTGGGTGGGATCACCGGACAACCACCGGCTGACGTCGTAGTGGAAGTACTGCTTCGACCACAGCATGCCTGCCGCGGCCTGGCGGAGGACCCGGGCCTCGTCGGCGGTGGCGTCGTGCGGGCTGAGGCCGGCGTAGTAGTGGTCCGCTTCCGCCTGCCGGTCGGCCACCACCTGGGTCCAGCCGGCCCGCAGATCGCCCTCGGCGGAGGTGGGGGTGGGTCGGGCCCCTTCCCCGACTCGCCAGAACCGCAAGCGGATCTGGGCGGTGGCGCCGGCCGCGACCGTCAGGCGGTACCGCAGGGCAGCCTTGGTGCCCGTCTCCGCGGGATTGACGGTGGCGCTCCCGGTGAGGAGGTGGTCGGCGATGCCATCCTTGGGGAAACGGGGGCCTTCGCTGCCGTAGAGCTTGGTCGTGTTGGTGACGTTGTCGCAGAACAGGGCCTCGGGAGATCCCGCCCCTGCCAGCCGCCAGTGCCCGAGCTCGGGGTGGTCGACGGCGATCGTCGCCCCGTCGAGTCGGGACAACTGGGGCGGGACGGCTCCCGGATCCCAGCTCCAGGTGTTGCGATACCAGATGGTCGGCAGGACGTCGATGGTGGCCTCGTCCGGCCCGGCGTTGTGCACCTGCAGGTGCCACACCAGGTCCTCGGGGCCGCCTTTCGCCCAGGTGGCGGTCACCGCCCAGTAGCGATTTTCCGCGAAGACGCCCGTGTCGATCAGCTCGTACTCGGGATCGAGGCGGGTGCGGGCCCGATTGGTCTCGAGGAGGTCCTGGTAGGGGAAGGCCCGCTGCGGGTAGTGGTAGCGCCACTGCAGCCAGGACGACGTCGGGGTGGCGTCCAGATACCACCAGTAGTCCTTGACGTCCTCGCCGTGGTTGCCCTGTGGGCCGGTCAGGCCGTAGGGGCGCTCCTTGAGGATGGGGTCGACGCCGTTCCAGAGGGCCACGGCCAGGCACAGCTGCTGGTCGGTGTCGCAGATCCCCCCCATGCCGTCCTCGCTCCAGCGGAAGGCCCGGGAGCCGGCGTGCTCGAACGGGAAGTACTCCCAGGCGTCCCCGCCGGCCGAGTAGTCCTCCCGCACCGTCCCCCAGGCCCGCTCCGAGAGATACGGCCCCCAGCGCCGCCACGGCAGGTCGCCCCGGTTGGCCTGGGCCAGCCGCTCCTGTTCGTCGTCCATGGGCCCCATGCTGTCAGGTGCACTGCTGTCCGGTGCACTGGGCCCGGCATCCGCCCCGACCTTGAGTGCCAGGGGAACAAGTTTGCTTCTACCATCGTTATCCTGAGTCCAGTTACACGATTACACCCACGAACTCAGGGGTTGCCATGTCACCGATTGCTACTGCCGCTCTCCCGCTGCTCCCGCTCGACGCCGGGGTCGTCCTTCCCGGCATGACCATCACTTTGGCCCTGGAGACGCCGGAGGCGCGCGCCGCCGTGGAGGCGGCCAGCGGGGCCGGAAACCGGCTGGTCCTGGTGCCGCGGCTGGGCCGGACCACCGGTCCGGACGCCAGCAGCGGCCGGTTCGCCCGGGTGGGGGCCGTCGCCAATGTAGAGCGGTCGGGGGCGCTTCCGGGCGGGACGCCCGCGGTCGTCGTGCAGGCCCTGGACCGCGCCACCATCGGCGCCGCCACCGCGGCCGCCGGGACGGCCTTGTGGGTCAACGTGGAGGTCGTCGACGAGGCCTCTGCCAGTGAGAAGGCCGTCGAGTCGGCTCGCGAGTTGCGGGCGGTGTTCGAGGCCATTGCGGAGCACCGCGGCGTCAGCCGGCTCGGCGACGTCCTGCGCGGCGTGACCGATCCGGGCCGCCTGGCCGACACTGCTGGCTACTGGCCGGAGTTGTCGGTCGAGCGCAAGGTGGAGTTGCTCGAGACCCTGGACCCGGGTCGGCGAGTGGAGTTGGTGCTGGCGTGGGGGCGCGAGGCCCTGGCCGAGTTGGAGCTCAAGGATCGCATCCGCTCCGACGTCGCCGAAGGGATGGAGCGCACCCAGCGCGAGTACTTGCTGCGCCAGCAGCTGGCCGCTATCCGCAAGGAGCTGGGCGAGCCAGGCGACGATGAGAACGGCGGCGATTACCGCAGCCGCCTCGAGGCACTGGTCGTCGACGATGCCACCCGCACCGCCATCGGCCGGGAGATCGACAAGCTGGAGCGCACCAGCGAGCAGAGCCCAGAGCACGGCTGGATCCGGACCTGGCTCGACACCGTGTTCGAGCTGCCGTGGGGCGTGCGGTCCGAGGAACGCCTCGACGTCACCGAGGCGCGCGCCGTCCTCGACGCCGACCACACCGGACTTGACGACGTCAAGGATCGCATCATCGAGCATCTCGCCGTGCGCAAGCTGCGCGTCGAGCGCCAGCTGGATGCCGAGCCGACCAATGCGCGCGGCCGAGGCACCGGCGGCATGATCTTGACGCTGGTCGGTCCTCCTGGTGTGGGCAAGACCTCGCTGGGCGAGTCGGTGGCGCGCGCCATGGGCCGGTCCTTCGTGAGGGTCGCCCTTGGCGGCGTGCACGACGAGGCCGAGATCCGCGGTCACCGGCGCACCTATGTCGGCGCCTTGCCGGGTCGCATCGTGCGGGCGATCAAGGACGCCGGGACCCTCAACCCCGTCATCCTGCTCGACGAGGTGGACAAGCTGGGCAGTGACTGGCGGGGCGACCCGTCGTCCGCGCTGCTGGAAGTCCTGGACCCGGCGCAGAACCACACCTTCCGCGACCACTATCTCGATCTCGAGCTCGACCTGTCGGACGTGCTGTTCCTAGCCACGGCCAACACCGCCGAGCAGATCCCCGGACCGCTGTACGACCGCATGGAAGTGGTGCGCCTCGACGGCTACACCGAGGATGAGAAGGTGGCCATCGCCCGTGACCACCTGCTGCCTCGCCAGTGGGCTCGCGCCGGTTTGCTTGACGGCGAAGTTGTCGTCACTGACGCGGCCCTACGCGCCGTGCTGTCCGGCTATACCCGAGAGGCCGGCGTGCGTAGCCTCGAACGGGAATTGGCTCGACTGCTCCGCAAGGCCGCGGCCAAGGTCGCCGCGGGTGAGGCGGCTATGCCGCTGGTCGTCGATGCTGACGACGTGGCCCAATGGTTGGGCCGGCCCCGTCACTACTTCGAGGTCGCCGAGCGCACCTCGGTGCCCGGGGTGGCCACCGGTCTGGCGGTGACCGGAGTGGGCGGCGACGTCCTCTTCGTCGAAGCCAGTGCGGCCAACGGCGAGTCGGGCCTGACGATCACCGGCCAACTGGGCGAGGTGATGCAGGAGTCGGCGCAGATCGCCCTGTCATACGTGCGAGCCCACGCCGCGGCGTTGGGGATCGCGGCTGATGCATTCGATCATCGGCGCATCCACGTGCACGTGCCCGCGGGTGCCATCCCCAAGGACGGGCCATCGGCTGGTGTCACCTTGACGACCGCGTTGGTGAGCCTTCTGACTGGTCGGCCGGTTCGTCCCGAGGTGGGTATGACTGGAGAGATCACCTTGCAAGGCAAGGTGCTGCCGATCGGCGGCGTCAAGCAGAAAGTATTGGCCGCCCATCGGGCCGGACTGACCGAAGTGATCCTTCCGGCTCGCAACGCCGCGGACCTCGATGACGTCCCCGAAGCCGTCAGAGAGCAGATGACGTTCCATCTGGCGGCAGAAATCGGCGAGGTCCTCGAATCGGCTCTCAAGTCAGAAATCCTTGTGTAGCAAGGGAATTTTCGGCCTATTGGCTCGAAAGCCCTTGTTGTGCAAGGGAAATGCTTGACCTGCAGCCCGAAAACCTCTTGTATATCAGGGAACTTCCCCAAACGCGCCAGGAGGTGGCGGTGAACAGGACAGAGCTGGTCGAAGCAGTCGCTCATAAGACTGGTCTCGACAAGAAACAAGCAGAGGCAGCCGTGGGTGCCGTAGCGGAATCGGTCGTGGCCGAGACCAAAGCCGGCAATCGGGTGGCGATCTTCGGTTTCGGGACCTTCTCGCCGAGTGCGCGAGCGGCCCGCATGGGGCGTAATCCCCAGACCGGGGCGCCCGTGAGGATTTCCGCCTCGAGGAGCGTTCGCTTCGCGCCCGCGTCGGCCTTCAAGGAGGCCCTCAACAGTCGGGGCAAGGCTGCGGCGGCCAAGAAGGCCGCGCCGGCGAAGAAGACCGCCGCAGCCAAGAAAGCACCGGCCAAGAAATCTGCCGGCAAGAAGGCTGCTCCCGCCAAGAGGGCCACCAAGGCCGCCAAGAAGCGCTGAGAGAAGGGGACATGAGCCCAGTCAAGAAGACCGCTCCTGCGGCCAAGAAGGCCCCGGCGAAGAAAGCCGCCTCGTCGAAGAAGGCTGCGTCCGCCAACAAGGCCGTGACCAAGAAGGCCGCGCCGGCGAAGCGCACCGCGACCGTCAAGAAGACCGTAGCCAAGAAGACGGCGGCGGTGAGGAAGACGGTGGCCAAGAAGACCGCGGTCGCCAAGAGGACCGTGGCCAAGAAGGCTCCGCCGGTCAAGAAGTCGGTGGCCAGGAAGACCGTGGCCAGGAAGACCGCGGCCAAGAAGGCGCCCGCCAGGAAGACCGTGGCCAAGAAGACCGCGATCAAGAAGACCGCGGCGGCCCGCAAGACCGTGGCGCGGAAGGTGCCGGCCCGGAAGGCTGGGCCCGCCAAGAAGGCTGGGCTGGCCAAGAAGGCTGGGCCGGCCAAGAAGATTGTGGCCAAGAAGACCGTGGCGGCGCGCCAGACTGCGCCGGTTCGCAAAGCCGCGGTGCGCCCGACCGCACCGGTCGCCAAGCGCGTGGTCACCCGTCGGGCTGCACCCGCCAAGAAGGCCTAGCGGCCCGCCCGCTGTACGGCGGGCGGGCCTACAAGTCCCGCAGGGCCTTGAAGGATTCGGCGGTGCGGAGGCCCGCTGGGGTTGCGGCGCGGGCGTGGTGCGACTGCAGCCGGGCGACGAACGCCGACAGCGCTTCGGCGTCGGGCTCGTCCGCGTCGGTGATGTGCATCGTCGATCGGAACTGGCTGCGGTGGGCGAGGAGCGCATCCAGTTTGCGTTGCTCGAACCCGGCGATGTTCTCGACGTGATCGGGCTCGTCGGCTTCCCATAGCAACAGGGCGTCGGGCCGGTGCGGGGCTTCGTCCTGTTCCGGGTAGAAGTGCGGATCGCGTGCGGCCACGATGCCGTCGGTGGCGAGAAAGCCCGCGTGGCGGTGGTCGGGATGGAGCCGGTAGCGCTTCCATGGGTCATGGCCGAGCACCACGTCGGGACGGACCCGCCGAATGCACAGGGCGACCTCGCCGCGCTGGCGGAGCCCGGATTCCAACTCGCCGTCGGGCCAGCCGAGGAAGGTCACGTCTCCGTGGCCGCCGAGCCGGCGCGACGCCAGGCGTTGTTCCTCTTGGCGGGTCGAGACCAATCTCGCCGGATCCTGGGCCGGGTCCCACGAGCCCTTGGCGCCGTCGGTGCAGACCAGATGGTGGATCCGGCATCCGCCCGCGGCCCACTTGGCCAACGTGCCTCCGCAGCCGAATTCGATGTCATCCGGATGGGCGCCGATGGCCAGGGCCACCGCCGGCACCGGCAAGTCGACCGACGGCGCGGCGAGGGCCGCCCCGGGCCCGATGGGGTCGGTCATCCAGTGATGGCGGCGAGGTCGTCGGGCACGTCGACGTCCCACGCCAGCGGCGACGAGCGAACCACCCGGATGGGCAGCCCCAAGCGCCGGGCCTCGTCGAGGTGGCGGGCAAACGACCCGGGCCCATACGAGAAGGCAAAGCCCGCCTCCGTCGGCACGGCCAGGACATTGGTGCCGTCGCGGCGCCGGTCGGGGACGATTGTCACGCCCGGGAAGTGCGTGACCCAGCGCAGGTCGGTGGCGAGCGGCAGGTCGCCCGCGGCCACTACCACCAGCCGGGCGCCGGCCGCCCCCAGCCGCGTCACCCCCTCTTGCACCGCCCCGTTGAGCCCTCGTCCCGGTTCCCAGATCACCAGGGCCCCCAGGTCTCGCGCCCAGCCGGCGACTTCGGCGTCGTCGCACACCACGGCCACCGGTAGCCCGGCGGCGGACGCCACCACCCGGGTGGCCATCTGTTGGGCGAGCGCGGCGCGTGCGGGGGCGGACAGGGCCGGCGCCAAGCGCAGCTTGGCTTGGCGGAAGGCTTTGACCGGTATCAGGACCGCTTCTCGACCGAACCACCCGCCCGCGGTCTGGCCGTAGGGCGGCACGGCGGCGGGCATGGCCGCATCCTATGGCGGCGGCCGCAGACAACTGACCGTGACATGACGTCACGGTAGGCTCCGCGCTGTGCGAGTGGCTTTCGGCACCGACGAGCAGACGTCGCTCACGGCTGCGGTCGCGGCGCGGCTGGCGATGGCCGGGCACCGGGTCGACGTGCTTGCCGACCCCGCGCCGTGGCCGGAGGTGGGCCGCGTCGTGGGCGAGGCGGTGGCATCGGGGCAGGCCGAACGGGGCGTGGTGTGCTGCTGGACTGGGACGGGCGTGTCGATCGCCGCCAACAAGGTGCCCGGTGTGCGCGCCGCCTTGTGCGTCGACGCCGAAACGGCGCGCGGCGCCCGCCGCTGGAACGACGCCAACGTCTTGGCCCTCAGCCTTCGCCTCACCAGTGAGCAGATAGCCGACGAGATCGTCCGGGCTTTTCTGGACACCGATCCCGATCCGGGCGAAGCGGGCCTCATCGCCGGCATTCCATGATGCGACGGCTGTACCCCACCGCGGCGGACATCGCCGACACCGAGGCTCTCGAAGGCGAGTACCTGCACCCGGCCGGCCGTCACGTGCGGGCGAACTTCGTGACGTCCATCGACGGCATGGTCGAGGTCGGCGGTCGCAGTTCGCCGCTCAGCGGGCCGGCCGACCGGGACACGTTCATGGCCATGCGGGCCGTCGCCGACGTGATTCTGGTCGGGGCCGGCACCGTGCGGGAGGAACGATACGGGCCGGTTCGCCTGGAACCGGCAGTCGAGGACCGCCGGCGGTCGCGTGACCAGGCGCCGATCCCGCCGCTGGCCATCGTCAGCAACCGGGCGGATCTGGACCCAGCGGCACGGGTGTTCGCCGGGGACAGCAAGCCGTTGCTGCTGACCACCGACGCGGGCGCGGCCGCCCATCCGGATCTGGCCGGCGTCGCGGAGGTCGTGGTGTGCGGCGATCAGTGGGTCGAATTGGCGGTGGCGGTCGGCGCCCTCGTGGATCGCGGTCTCACCCGGGTGCTTTGCGAAGGCGGGCCGACGTTGCTGCGCTCGCTCATCGGCTCCGACCTGCTCGACGAACTGTGCTGGACGGTTGCGCCGCGGTTGGTGGGAATCGGGCATCGCAACCTACTCGGCGACCAGGTGTTGCCGGACCCGATCACGCTGCGCTTGGACCGCCTCTACGAGGGCGACGGGGCGCTGCTCACCCGCTACGCCTGTCGGAGCGAACCATGAGCCGCGCCCCCTCCTTGACGGTCGAGCGGGGGTTGTGGGAAGCGGGCTACCAGGTCGTCGTCGGCGTCGACGAAGTCGGCCGCGGCTCGTGGGCCGGCCCCATCATGGTTGGCGCCGCCGTGCTGCCGCGGAGCCGGCGGGTGTACCGGGTGCGCGACTCCAAGATGCTGCGCGAGCCGGAGCGAGAACGGCTCTTCGACCGGCTGGCCGACTGGTGCCAGACGTGGGCGGTGGGGTCGGCGTCACAGGAGGAGTGCGATGAGATCGGCATGTCCGAAGCACAGCGCCGGGCCGCCCACCGGGCCATCGAGGGCCTGGGGGTGAGACCCGACCAGGTGCTTGTCGACGGCAATTGGGACTTCGTCGGCCTGGGGTGCACCCAGCGCCTCGTCAAGGGCGACGCTACCTGCCTGTCGATCGCCACCGCGTCGATCCTGGCCAAGGTCACCCGGGATCGGTTCATGCGAGCCGAGGCCGAGCACTACCCCGGCTACGAGTTCGACGCCAACAAGGGGTACCCGTGCCCTCGCCACAAGATGGCGTTGCACGCCTACGGGCCTTCGGCGATCCACCGCCGCACCTGGATCTTCATGGAACACCTGGTGTGGGGTGTGGCCGGGGCCCGCGCTGCGCCTCGGCCCTGGTTGCCGGCCGACGAGACCGGCGACGAGCTCACCCTTTTCACCTAGGCATTCGGGATTCCCGTCCAGACGGCCAGCCGTCCGTCCACCTGCCCCGCCACCACGGGGACGTCCGCAAACCACGTCACCCGGTCGATCTGAGCGGCTTCCGCTCCCTGCCAGGGCACGCCGGTGGTGTCCAGCCGTTGCCACGATGCGCCCGCATCGGAGGAACGCCACAGGCCGGACGCCGCGGTCGGGAGGCCCGCGCCGGCGGCGCCCGCCACCGCCAGCCAGGCTGGGACGCCGCGGGCCACGTCGTCGGCGGGGAACGGGAAGGCCGGGCCGAAGGGGCTCGACGTTTGTGGGGCCCAGCTTCGCCCGGACGACGAGCGCCAGTACGCCGGCGCCGGGTTGGTGCCAGTGACGGCGATCGTTCCGAAGGCGTCGAACACCGGCGCGCCAGCGGATCCACTCGAGGTGGCAGTGGACCCCGGCGGCGTGGTGGGCGTCGCCGAGGCCGACCGCAGGGACGCGGCCGTGCATCCGGCGATGATGTCGGAGCTGGCGAGTCGGCCGTCGGGTGCGACGGTCGCCGTCGTCCAGTGGACGCCGTCGCCGGACAGCCAGGCCCGGGGGACAGGGCCGCCGTGGGCCGGTTGCAGGCTGCCCACCGCCGCCACCAGGTTGGCGGTGGCGCACACCCCGTTGGCCTGGTCGGAGCCGGCGATGGGTCGCGGGTCGAGGGCGGTGGGGGGCCGCCAGGTCCCGCCGCCGATCCGGGCCCAGGCCACGGCTTGATCGCCGCTGGCCGGGTGGCGCCAGCCGACCGCCACCAGGCTGTTGTCAATGGCCGTGAGGCCGGTGACCGTGGCCCCGGTGAAGACGGTGCCGGTTGCCACCGGCGTCCACGTAAACGCATCGGTCGAGGTGAGCATCTCCACGGACGAGGCGACCGGGCCGACCGCTTGGGCGGGCTGGTCGACGTCGACCGCCAACGTCAGGGCCCCGCCGGTGTAGGCCAGCCCCGCCGGTTGGGCCACGGCCTGCACCGGTCCGAAGGTGGTCGGGTTGGTCGACGGTTCGGTCCAGGCCGCGCCTTGTTGCACCAGCAGGTGGGGTTGTCCGGGGTCGCCGTCCGCCACCACCGTTGTCGACCCGGCCACGGCCACGAGGGACGCCTGCCAGCCGGCCGAGGTAGCCGCGGCTGCGGGCAGCGCCATCTCCAACCAGTGCTCTCCGTCGGTAGACCGCCACAACCGCGACGCCGTGGGACCGCTGCCGGTCGCGACCAGGGTCGCCGTTCGCGGGCCGGTGGGGATGGCGGTCAGGGCCGACACGGTGCCGTCGGACGCGTCCGGCTGCGGTCGGGCGCCGAGCACGAAGGCGGAGGACGGTTGGCTCCAGCTCGCCCCATTGGGGGAGATCCACGCCGCCGGCGACCAGTGGGTTCCGACCCGCTGGCCTCCGACGGCGACGAGGCCGACGCCTAGCGTGCCGAGTGAGGCCAGCCCGGTGATGATGCGGTCGCCTGGCCCCGCGAACGCCGTCTGGGCCGAGAGGACCGGATGCCAGTTGAGCCCGTCACCGGTCGACCACAGCGCAGCCGCGATCGAGGACCCGTTACGAACCCATCCGCCGGCGTAGGCCCCGTCGGGAGCGGCGAGCAAGGTGGTGATGTGGGGGTCGTTGGCCCCGCCGATCGTCCGTTCGGCGGCGGTCAGCTGCGTCCAGCGCCGCCCGTTGCTCGAATACCACAAGGCCACGTGCCCGCCGACCGTGCCGGCGGCGAACAGACCGAGCGGGCCGCCGGCCACCGTTGTCATGGTGGCGTCCCCGGTCAGCTGGTCGTTGGTGGCCCGTACGTCCGCGGCGACCTCCACGAAGGGGGCGCCGGGCCCGGTCGAGATCCACGCGGCCGCCCGCCGATTGGGGGCGCGGCCGATCGAACCGACGATGACGGTGGCCGTGCGCCAGGTGGCGGCCGCGCCGGCCTGACTGTCCACCTGGGGCCCGGTCAACGCGGCCGCCGTCCACACCGTGCCATTCGCCGATGTCCACACCGTGGCGGTGCTGCTGCCGTCCGCGGCCAGGCGGGTGCCGGCGACGGTCCATTGCCGACCGCCGCTCGGAGCCACCACTGCGGCCAGGGTGCTGGACGCCCCACCTCCGACGGCGAGCGCCGGGCTGGCGGCCCGGGTCCACTCGTAGGGACCAGTGTCAGGTCGGGTGGTGGCGGTGACGGCCGTCGTGGCGGTGGTGGCCGGGGTGGTCGGGGTCGGCGGCACGGCCCGGTGACTGCCGCTGCTGCAACCTGCGAGGGCCCCGCCGGTGAGCAGGACAGCCGCGGTGACGGCAGCCACCGTCGCCGCGGTTCGGGTTGGGGCTGGCATCGGGGCGCCGGTCAGCGGTTGCTCAGATGGAACCCGTCATCGCCACGCCGTCTCCAGACCTGCCACCAGCGCTTTCCGGACCGGTCGCCTTCCACCTCGGCGACGATCTCTGGACCGGCTGCCGTGACGATGGCGTCGGCCTCATCGAGGAGGTGGGTCACATCCTCGGCCGGCTCGTCGGGCTCCTCCTCGACCTGGGGGCGAGCGAGTGAGCCGACCACAAAGCTTCCGTCGATGATGTCCCGCTGATAGCTGGCGCAGTTGTCGGGACAACGCCACGGTGCTTCGGGTGCCAGGTTGAGCACGCAGAAGCGGGCCACCTCTCCGGTGTCGTACGTACGGCTCTGGAAGTGGCGGCAGTCCTCACGCATCGTCACGCGCCCATGCTGACAGGTCCGCCCGCCCGCGCGCCCGTCAGCCTGGGTGCCACCCCGCCGGGTGCCCAATGGCCAGCGGTGTGATGTCGCTACACTGCCGTGATGGCGGCCACCACCGCTCCGACCCTCAGCAGTCAGCTGCGCCTGGCAGTGCTGCGCCTGTCGCGCCGCCTCCGTCAGCAGACGACGGGCGACATCACGGCCTCGCAGTTGTCCGCGCTGGCCACCGTCGTCAAACACGGTGAGGTTTCGCTCGGCGAGCTCGCCGCCATCGAACGCATCGCCCCGCCCTCGATGACGCGCATCGCGGCCCGCCTCGAGGAGCAGGGATTGCTCGAGCGGCGCATCGACGTGGCCGACCGACGGGTCTCTCGGGTGGCGGTGTCCGCGGCGGGGGTCGCCCTGCTCGCCGAAAATCGGACCCGCCGCGATGCCTTTCTGGCCGCCCGGCTGCAGGAATTCACAGCGGACGAGCGCGCCGTGTTAGACAAGGCGGTTCCCCTCCTGGAGCGGTTGGCGTCCGAGGACGCCTGACCGGGGCTACAGGGGGTACAGGGGCAGGTCGCCGGTAGCGGTCCGGGTGCTGCCGTGATCGCGGTAGGCGCTGATGGCATTGCGGGCGATGGTCATCTGGTGGACCTCGTCCGCGCCGTAGGCGAAACGGCTCCACCGGGCCTGCTGGAGCATGCCCGCCAGCGGGGTGTCGGTCGAGTAGCCGAGGGCACCGTCAGAAGGTGAAATCGATGGCCATGGTGGTCAGTCCGTTCGGCTCGGGCCGGTGCCGTCATGGGCCAGCGTGATGAAAGGCTCCAGGCTCTCGGGGTTGCCCACCGACGCTACGGACAGGGCGTCAGCAGGGGGGACGCCGCTCAGGATGCGCTTGACGGGGACCTCCAGCTTCTTGCCGGAGAGGGTCCGGGGGATCGCCGGCACCATGACGATGCGATCGGGCACGTGCCGGGGCGACAGCTCCCGGCGCAGGGCGGCGCGCAGGCGGCCGGCGAGGTCGTCGTCGGCTCTGTCGTTCTGTGGCGATGGGTCGCCCTGCGGTGCGGGCCCGGCCGGGACCACGAAGAGCCACAGCTCGCCCGGTCCGCCGCTGGCGTCGTCGAGATGCACGACCAGGCTGTCGCCGACGTCGTCGAAGGCCTCCACCACGGCGTAGAACTCGGCCGTGCCCATGCGCACCCCGCCGCGATTGAGGGTGCCGTCCGAGCGGCCAGTGATGACGATGGTGCCCCGATCGGTGAGGGTGGCCCGGTCGCCGTGGGCCCACACGCCGGGGAACCGCTCGAAGTAGGTGGAGCGGTAGCGGCTGCGGTCCCGGTCACCCCAGAAACCCACGGGCATGGACGGGAGGGGCGCGGTCAGCACCAGTTCTCCCTCCTGGCCGATCACCGGCTTGCCGTGGTCGTCGAAGACCTCCACCCCCGCGCCCAGGCAGCGGCAGGAGATCTCGCCGGCCCACACCGGGTGCAGCGGGCTGGCACCCACGAACCCGGTGCAGACGTCGGTGCCACCGCTAAAGGAGGCGAGCAGGATGTCGCGGGCGACCTCGCGGTACACCCATTCGGTCCCCGCGGCCGGCAGGGGCGACCCGGTCGATCCGAGCGTCTGCAGGGCCGTCAGGTCGTGCTGGGCGCCCGGTCGCAATCCGGCCTTCATGTTGGCGACGAGGTAGCCGGCGCCCACCCCACCGCACGTGGTGCGGGTCTCGGCCATCACGGTCCAGAGAGAATCGGCCGCCGGCCAGGAGGGGTTGCCGTCGAAGGTCACCACGGTGGCGCCCACCAGCAGGCCCGAGACGCAGAAGTTCCACATCATCCAGCCGGTCGTCGTGTACCAGAAGAAGCGGTCGCCCGGCCCGAGGTCGAAGTGCCACCCCAGGGCCTTGACGTGTTCGAGCAGGATCCCCCCGTGCCCGTGCACGATGGGCTTGGGCTGGCCAGTGGTTCCCGAGGAGTACAGGACGTACAGGGGGTGGTCGAACGGCACGGGCAGGAACTGCATGGGCCCGGCCCGGGCCGTGAACTCGTCCCACCCGATCCAGCCCTGCGGGGAGGGGTCATCGGGATGCAGGTAGCCGAGCCACACCGCCTGGGTGACCGTGGGTAGTCCGGCTCGGATGGCCCGGTTTTCGGTGCCGCGCTCGATGGGGTGGCTGCCGTAGCGGTAACCGTCCACGGCCAGCAGCACCACCGGTTCCACCTGGGCCAGCCGGTCGAGGACACCGGTCACGCCCATCTCCGGCGAGCAACAGGTCCACACCGCGCCCACGGCGGCGGTGGCCAGCAAGGCGGCGAGGGTCTCGGGGATGTTGGGCAGGTAGCCGGCCACCCGGTCACCCGAGGTGACACCGGCCGCCACCAGCCCGGCCCGGATCCGCGCCGCGAGATCGGTGAGCTCGGCCCACGTCAGGTCCCGGTCCGGGCGGGTTTGTGAGCGGCCCAGGACGGCCGGTGTTTCGGGCCCCCCGGCCGGCGGTTGCAACGCCCGTTCGGCGTAATTGAGCCGGCCCCCGCCGAACCAGCGGGCCCCGAACACCTCGCCGTCCACCCGGGCCAGGTCGAATTCCGGCTCGGAATGCCAGGTGATATCGAACTCGTCGGCCACCGAACGCCAGAAGGACCCGGCGCTCTCCGGCGCCACCGACCACTCCCACGCCGAGTCGTAGTCGGCGAGTTCCCGCCGGACCAGGTACCCGTGCAGGCGGGACCGGGACCGGCGCTCGGGGCTCGGCTCCCAACTCGGGTGGGGGCGGGGGGGCGCCATGGCTGGTATTCGATCAGCTCCGGGGAGACGGCAACCACTCCATCGGTAGCCGAGATATGTCATGTGACGAATGTCTCTTGACCCGATAGTGAAAGATGGCGCATAATGGTGAGTGCTCGGGTCGAAATCCCCCCTTCGTCCCTTGAGCTTCACGAAGGACCGGCACCCCCCCGCCGGTCCTTCGTCGCGTCGACGCCCAGGGCCAGTGGCTCGACCCGCTGGCCCGGCTTACATGTGGGCGTTCTTCGTAGACCGGGCCACGGTGCCATTCGCCACGGCCGTTGCCGAGGACGACCAGCTCACCCCCGAAGGCGATCACACCGTGGTGCAGTTGACCCTCGCCATCGACCCCCGCGGCCGAGGATGCTGAGCGCCCCTCCACGACACGGCTCGGCTGGGCTTGCCCCTGTGACGCCCGACACCTACGCTGGCGAGCAGAGGGGGCGTTCGGGCGAGGCTGGCCGCGTGCCCCCGGGGGGAGGGACGGGCCGCCTCGGCCCGAACGTAAACGGCAGGAAGAGCGCGACTGGCCTGCAGGTCACAATGGGGCATGCCAAGGCGCCGGATGTCCCGCCACCGCCTCGAGCACCGTGGGCGGCTGTATGTCGGGATGTTGGGCCTGGTGCTAGTGCTGGTGGCCGGCACGATCGGCTATCTCGGGTTCGGGCTCGGCTTCAACGACGCCTTCTTCCAGACGGTGATCACCGTCAGCACGGTCGGGTTCGGGGAGGCCCGGCCTTTCGGCACCGGCGAGAAGTACTTCACCATCGGGTTGATCCTCGTCGGCGTGGCCACCGCCGCCTACACGTTCGGTGTGGCTATCGACACCCTCGTCGAGGGCTACCTCGGCGGCACCTTTAGGAGGCGCAGGATGGAACGCCAGATCGAGGACATGCACGGCCACACCATCCTCTGCGGATGGGGCCGGGTGGGCCAGGCCATCGCCCGCCGGCTGGTGGCGTCGATGGCCGACGTGGTGGTCATCGACTCGTCGCTCGCCCGCATCGCCACCGTGGACTCGCCGTACGTCCAAGGTGACGCCACCGACGAAGCGGTGCTGCGCGCCGCGGGCATTGCCCGGGCCCGGGTGCTGATCACCGCGCTCAACACCGACGCCGACAACCTGTACGCCACCCTCACCGCCCGTTCCATGGGCCCGGATCTCTTCATCGTGTCGCGGGCGGCGTCGGAGTCGGCGGTGCCCAAGCTGCTGTACGCGGGTGCTGACCGGGTCGTCAACCCCCAGGACCTGGGCGGGGCTCGCATGGCGGCCTTCGCAGTGCAGCCGCATGTGGCGGAATTTCTCGACGTGGTGATGCACGACGGCAGCATGGAGCTGCGCCTGGAGGAGATCGAGGTCCCAGTGGGCTCACCCCTCGCTGGCGAGACCTTGCGCAGCGCCCGGGTGCACGACCGCACCGGCACCTTGGTCCTGGCCATGCGCAACCCCGGCAAGGAGTTCCGCACCAACCCGCCACCGACCGCCCAGATCATCGGCGGGGACGTCCTCATCGTGATCGGCGATCCCGAGCAGGTCGGCGCCCTGCGGGCCTTGGCGCTCGGCAACGGGCAGCGGACCTAGCCGATCCTGGCCTACCATACGAACAGACGTTCGACTCCGGTGGCATCCCGGGGTTAGAGTGCACGCGTGGAAGACGTCGCCTCGCTGAGCCTGACCGCGGCTCGCAGCCGCCCCCTCGCCACTGCGGATACCCGCCTCCTGGCGATTCCCGGGTTGCCAGCCGGGTGCTTCCCTGAGGGCGGCATTCGCCGCGGGAGCACGCTGCGGATCAGCTTGATGCCGGGCGGAATGTCTCTGGCCCTGACGCTGGCCGCGGCGGCCACCTCGGATGGGGCTTGGGCCGCGGCCGTAGGCCTACCCTCGTTGGGGTTGTTGGCCGCGGTCGAGCTCGGGGTCCGGCTGGAGCGGTTGGCCCTGGTGCCAGCTCCGGGTGAGCGGTGGGCGGCCGTGGTAGCGGCCCTGCTGGATGGGATGGATGTGCTGCTTCTCGGACCGCCCGGTCGAGTGCGCCTCGCAGATGCCCGCCGGCTGGTCGCTCGGACCCGGGAGCAGGCGACAGTGCTGGTAGTGCTCGAGTCTCCCGGCTCGCGATGCTGGCCGGAGGCGACCGACCTGGAGCTGTCAGTGGCCGGCGCCACCTGGGAGGGGCTGGGGATGGGGCACGGGTATCTGCGGTCCCGCCTAGTGGAAGTGGTGGTGACCGGGCGGCGGGCGGCCGCCCGGGAGCGCCGCACTGCTATGTGGCTGCCGGACGCGGAGAGCGCTCCCGCGCCAGTGGTACCGGCACCGCTGGTGGCCGGCGCCGACCTGCGTCTCGAAGCCATCACTGCGGCCCGAGTGGGCTGAACAGACGAGGACGACGATGCGGATGCTGGTGGCCTGGTATCCGGACTGGCCGGTCCTGGCGGCCGGCTGCCTGCCCACCTCCCCGGCCGCCGTGGTGCGAGCCAACCGGGTGGTGGCGGCCACGGCGGCGGCACGCGCGGATGGCGTGCGCCCCGGGCTACGACGGCGGGAGGCGCAAGGTCGGTGCCCGGAGCTGGAGGTCGTCACCGCCGACTCCGGTCGGGACGTCCGGGCGTGGGAACCGGCAGTGGTGGCGATCGAGTCCTTGACGCCGGCGATCGAGGTGCTGGCGCCGGGCGCACTGGCCCTGGCTACTCGTGGTCCCTCGCGGTACTTCGGTGGTGATGAGGCGCTGGCGGGCCTGGTGGCCGAGGCCGTGGACGTGGCGGTCGGCCAGCCCGGTTGCCGGGTCGGGGTGGCGGACGGCCGCTTTACCGCCGGGCTGGCCGCCCGAGTCGCCGCGGCCTCTGGCGGCAATCCGGCGGTTGTGGTGCCGCCTGGCGCCAGTCGGGCCTGGTTGGCCCCCCGGGCGGTCAGCGCCCTGGGGGCGAGGTTTGAGGACTTATCCGACCTGTTGATGCGGTTGGGAGTCCGCACGCTGGGCGATCTGGCGGCCTTGCCGGCGCCGTCGGTGCTGGGCCGATTCGGGCCGGAGGGAGCCGAGGCGCATCGCCTGGCCCGCGGTCAGGATGGGCGGGCGCTGGCCGCCCGGACGCCCCCGCCCGAGCTGGCCGTCACCGCGGAACTGGACCCGCCAGCTGAGCGGGTGGACATCGCCGCGTTCGTGGCCAAAGCCCTGGCGGACGAGCTCCACGAACAGTTGGCTGCCTTGGGCCTGGCTTGCACCATGGTGGCCATAGAGGCGGAGACGGAGCACGGTGAGCAACTGGTGCGTCGCTGGCGCCACGAAGGTTCGCTCACTTCTGCTGCCCTTTCCGAGCGGGCCCGCTGGCAGCTCGACGGCTGGTTGGCCGGTGACGGGCGGCCCTCCGGGGGGTTGACCTTGCTGCGTCTGACTCCCGAAGAGGTGCGACCGGACGACGGCCGCCAGCTGGGGTTCTGGGGGAGCGCGGCGGCCGCCGACTCCCGGGCTTCTCGGGCCTTGGCCCGGGTGCAAGGGATGCTCGGCCCCGAAGCGGTCGTCACCGCGGTCCGGGTGGGGGGACGCGATCCCGGTCAGCAGATCCGGCTGGTGCCGTGGGGTGACGACCGCACGGTTGGGCGCGATCCTCGCCACCGAGGTGCCGAAGTCGCTCCTTGGCCAGGCCGGCTGGCCACCCCATCACCCGCGGTGGTCTACCCGGCGCCCCTGCCGGCCGAGGTCCGCGACGCCCAACAGCGGCCGGTGACCGTGAGCGGCCGCGGAGTCCTCAACGCCGTCCCGATGGCGGTATCCATGGCTGGCGGTCGCTGGCTGGAGGTGACCGCCTGGGCCGGACCGTGGCCGGTCGAGGAGCGGTGGTGGGATGCAGGAGGCCGGCGGAAGGCCCGGCTCCAAGTGCTGTTGGAGGACGCCACCGCCCACCTGTTGGCGCGTCAGAGAGGTCGATGGCGGGTGGAAGCCTCGTACGAATGAGCCATCGCCTAGGCCCCTAGGTCAAGTGGGTGTGTGCCCGTGGAGGCCGTCGGGCTAGGCGGGGTGCCGGGCTGCGGTGCCGGCGGCGACGATCGAGGGCATGATGCGAGCCGAGATCCAACGACCGAACGCCTCGGTCTCGGCGAAGCTGTCCGGGTCCTCGGCTCGCGGCTGGGCGATGTTGAAGAAGGGGTAGTGAATTCCGTCCGGGGCGCGCACCGTCACACCGTCGATGGTCTGTCGGTAGTTTCCTCGCGGGCACAGGATGCCACCCAGGTCCAGCAGCGCCGTCCGGCCCGGGTGGGCCTCGACTGCAGCCGCAGCCAGGCGGTTGTAGGCAGCCAGGCGCGCCGGGTTGTCCTCCGGCCAGGTGGCGCCCGACGGTTGCTCGCCGGAGGAGTAGCAAGGGGCGGTGGCCACCTCGACCGCGGCCCCGCGGCTCGATCCGATGCTGACGGCCAACCCGAGTTGGCGGGCGACGTAGCCGGCGTCGGCGGCCTGGGTGATGTTCTGCCATGGCCCGTGGCTCGAGGCTTGCCGGTTGAGCACCTCGAAGCGACCGGCCACGATGAGCACCACGTCGGGATGCAAGGCGTCCACTGCCGCCCGGAAATGGGCGGGCCACTGGACGGAGGCCGGTGCGCCAGCGTTGCACGGCTGCGCGGTGTCGATCGTCTCGCCGTGCTCGCGCACGTCGGCGCTGATCGCCACCCCGCAGCCGAGCGTCGCCTCATCCAAAACTGATACCCCATAGGTCCGCGCCACCTGAACATCGGCGAGACCGAGACCGAGAGTCAACCCGGTGGAGTCGCCGACGACCATGACCCGCACTGCAGTCTTCGGGCCGGTACTCGCCACGGGGAGGGCCGGCAGGGCCGCGACCGCCGTGACGGGCTGAGCGCCAGACGTGTCCACTGCCACTATGCCGAACGCCGCGCCTAGCGCCACCGCGCTCAAGCCGATGGGCCGCAGGCTGACGCGGGGCCGGTCCGGATCCAGGCGCCACAGGCGGCCGGTCCGGACGGGGCGTTCCACCAGATAGAAGCTGGCGACGGCGGCAGCCACATCCGCGGTCGCCCGCACCGCGAACAGCGGGTAGCCGCGGAGACCAGTGTGGGCCCGGGTGATGACGTCGAACAGGGGGAAGTACCACAGATACATGCCGTAGGAGATCGTGCCGATGTAGACCAACGGTCGTATCGACAGAACCCGGGCGAGCATGCCCGCCGGCTGGGCGAGCACTGACAGCAGCAGGCCGGCCATCAGCACTGCGAAGCACAGGAACCCACCCTGGTCGGCGAAGCCGCTGCCGCTCCCCACGTGGGTGACCATCCAGCCGATACCAACTGCGGCTACCGCCCCGGACACTCCGATCGCCGTCGCCCATCGGCGTGACTCCAAGCGCAGGGGTCTCTGGCTGAGCGCGGCCGCCAGGGCCGCTCCCACCAAGAGGGACTGGGCATGGGTATCGGTGCCGTAGTACAGCCGGGATGGGGATGCACCGGCCCGGTAGAGATATGCCATCCAGGCTGCCGAGACCAGCGCCCCGCCGGCACTGACCGCGAGCAGCGCCCGCGTTCCTCGTAGAGGGCGTCGCCGAGTGAGGACCAGCACCAGCAGGGGCCAGGCCACGTAGAACTGCTCTTCGATGGCCAGACTCCAGGTGTGCGTCAGCAGCGACTGGCTGCTCGAGGCGGCGAAGTAGTCGGAGCCGACGTTGATGAAGTGCCAATTGGAGAAGTAGGCCACCACGCTGAACGCGTCCTGTCGGAACCCGCTGTAGAGCCCGGGCGGCGCCGCGAACGTCACGTACACATCGACCGCCACCAGCATGACGGCCAGGGCTGGGAAGAGCCGGCGAGCCCGCCGTCCCCAGAACGCCACCAGCCCGATCGTCCCCCGGGTGCGGGTTTCCTCCAGGAGCAGCGAGGTGATGAGGAACCCCGACAGGACGAAGAAGGCATCGACCCCAAATGACCCCCCGACCCGTAGCCCAGGGAGTCCGGAATGATAGGCCAGCACCGCCAGGACGGCCAAGGCCCGGACCCCGTCGAGGAAGGGCAGCCGCTCCGGCGGCCCGGGCCCCGCCGGCGCCATCTGCGGTGCTCCCGAGGCCCCCACGAGCAACGCCTTAGCCCTGGCGATGTCCGGTCGCGGGGTGGCGCTCGACGACCTGGCCGGTGACGGGTTGCCGACGCTGCGAGCTCGCCTCATTTGAGACCCCTTCCGGCCCGCCGAGCACCTGCCGGGCCTGGCGGGCTGTCCACCAGCCCTTCCAGCGCTCGGCGATCACCGTGGCCAGGACGATGGTGGCCAGCCCGGCGACGACATCGAGCAGGAAATGGTTCCCGGTGGCCATGACCGCCAGGGCGGTGAAGGCCGGATAGGCCCAGGCCAGGTGCGCCCACCAATGGCGCCGGAACATCCGCCAGAACGCCAGGGCCGACCACACCGCCCAGGAAATGTGCAGTGACGGCATGGCGGCCAGCTGGTTGGCCGCGGTGGCGAGGGTGCCGGCATGCCAGGAACCGAAGGCGTGGGTGGCCGCCACCACATCGACATATCGGTGCGGGTCGAGCAACCGCGGCGGGGCGGTGGGGTACAGCCAGAAGACGGCCAGGGCGATCACGTTGCCGAGGACGAGGCCGGTACGCAGGGGTCGGTACTGGGCCGGATGGCGCCACCACAGCCAGCCGACAATGCCGAAGGTGACGACGAAGTGGGCGTTGTCGTAGTAGTTGGACACCCACAGCGCCAGGGTGTGATGTCCAGCCAGCCAGCGGTTGAGCGCCGCCTCGGGGTCGAGGTGGGCGAACACCTCGAGCCGCAGGATGCTGCGGGCGTGAGCGTAGGCGGGGCCGATCCGCAGCGGGGCCAGGTTGGAAATGGCGTCGTAGACCCAGAGCAGCCACACGATGGCCAGCACTTCCGGCCACCAGCGCGGGCGGCGGGCTGGCTCGGCGGCGGCTGGATCAGCGGCGTCAGGGGCGGGGATGTCCGCGCTGGTGGCCGGGGCGGTCACGAAGCGGTCATTCTACGGTCTCGCCGTCGTCGGCCCCCCCAGGCTGGGCACTGAGCCCCAGGCGCACCAGGGCGGTGGTCCAGTCCGTCGCAATGGCTGCCTGCACCGCGGCCAGATCCACCCGGCCGGCGCAGACCGCGGTGTGCAACCGGTCTTCGACCCCGTCCTTGGCGTTGCTGCCGTACGGGTCGGACGGGTCGAACTGGGCGGGCGATCCCTGATCGGGCTCCGGCCACAGATTGCGGGTGTCGCTGGCGCCGCCCAGCTCCAGGGGTATCAGATGATCCAGCTCGGTCCGGCTGGTCGGGTAGGGATCGTGGTAGGCGTGCTCCACCGCGTCCTTGAACGGCTCGGTCAGACGCAGCGGTGGGCGAGCCGGGCCGCTTCGGCACAGCGCCGTGACGCTTACCGACGCGTTGACTGCGCCAGGTGTGCAAGCCGGGTCGGGAAGCAAGAAGCCATCCGCGGCGCGCCGGTAATGGCAGGCGGCCGGGCCCGGCACCGGGCCCTCCAACCCGGAGGCGGTCCACCCGTTCCCGCGGGCGACGACCGCCACGCCGGCCACGGTGGAACGGCAACCCGCGAGCGCCAGAAGGGTGATAGCAGCCAGACAGACGATCGCTTTTTTCATGATCGTCTGGCTTACCAAGGGGGTGCGACAGCGGCCTCAGTGGGGCGCGGTGGCCTCGAAGTAGCGCCGGGGGGTGCGCACCAGCATGGTTTCGTTCCGGTCCGGGCTGGCCCGGACCGGACCGGGGTATCACGTCCCCTCAAGGCTGTGACAACATCGGACCCCATCGAGCTCTCTGAGTTGCTCCGGGCGGCGATCTATCCCCGCCGGGTTCCGCTGGAGGTGGGCGCCCACCACCTGCACGGCGAGCCCATCACCGCGGTCGAGGCGCGGGCCCGGGAGTACCTGCCGTTCGCCGTCGGTGAGTCGTGGGGGGCCCGGTGGGACACCACCTGGTTCCGCTTCCGGGCGGCGATCCCGGCTGACTGGGCCGGTGCCGAGGTGGCCGCCCTCATCCACCTGGGTGGGGTGGAGGTGGTGGGCTTCAGCGCCGAGGGGCTGATCTGGGACCGAGACGGTCGGCCGGTGCAGGGGCTGCACCACCGGCACCGCGAGTTCCTCGTGGGCCGGCCGGACGGGGGAGAGGTGGTCGAGTTCTATGTGGAGGCGGCCGCCAACCCCACCCCACCGTGGCCCCGGGCCGACTGGCCCTTGCTCGAACCCGACTACGCCGGCGCCCCCCAATACCGGTTGCAGCAAGCGGAGCTGGCCACCATCGACCGCGAGGTGGCGGCGCTGTACCTCGACCTCCGGGTGCTGCCAGACGAAGTGGTCGCCGTCGACCCCGACGACGTGGCGGGCACGGCTCGAGCCGCCCGGGCCCAACTGGCCCCCTCGTTGGCGAAGCGCAGCCAGTCCGCCCACACCGTGACCGCAGTAGGGCACGCCCACATCGACAGCGCCTGGCTGTGGCCGGTCCGGGAGACCAAGCGGAAGTGCGCCCGGACGTTCGCCAACCAGCTGCGCCTCCTCGACCGCTACCCCGAGCATCATTTCGTCTGCAGCCAGGCGGTGCAGTACCAGTGGATCAAGGACGGCTACCCGCAACTGTACGAACAGATCCGCAAGCGCGTCGCCGACGGGCGGTGGGAGCCGGTCGGCGGAATGTGGGTCGAACCCGATGCCAACGTGCCGTCTGGCGAGTCCCTGGTCCGCCAGCTGGTGCACGGCAAGCGGTTCTTCGCCGACGAATTCGGGGTCGAGACCCACGAGCTGTGGATCCCCGACGTGTTCGGCTACTCCGCGGCCCTGCCCCAGATCGCGGTGCAGGCCGGCGTGACCGCCCTCATCACCCAGAAGATGAGCTGGAACGACACCAACGTGTTCCCGCACTCGACCTTCTGGTGGGAGGGCCACGACGGCAGCCGCCTGTTGGCCCATTTCCCGCCGGCCAATACCTACAACGGCGATTTCTCCGTGCGGGAGCTGGCCGACAGCCAGACTCACTTCCGCAACCACGGGCGCGGTGATCGCAGCCTGTACCCCTTCGGTTACGGCGACGGCGGCGGCGGCCCCACCGCGGCGATGCTCGAATCGGCCCGGCGCCTGAAGGATCTCGAAGGACTCCCCCGAGTCGAGATGGGGACGGTGGCCGCCTTCCTGGACGAGGTGCGGGCCGGCGCCGACGGCCTGGCCACCTGGGTCGGCGAACTGTACCTGGAAAAGCACCGCGGCACCCTGACGACCCACGCCGACGTCAAGCGGGCCAACCGCCGGGGGGAGGAGGCGCTGCGGGCGGCCGAGATGTGGACGGTGGCAGCCGGCCTGGACCGCCGCCAAATCCTTGACGGCGCCTGGAAGTTGCTGCTGCTCCAGCAGTTCCACGACATCCTCCCCGGGTCGAGCATCCACTGGGTGTACGAGGACGCGGCTCGCGACCACGCCGAGGTGCTGCAGGTGGCGAGCAGCGTCGTGGCCGAGGCCCAGACCGCGTTGGCCGGAAAGGAAGGCGGCGACGGCTCGGTGGTGTTCAACGCCGCCGCCCACGACCGCAGGGAAGTCGTCGAGCTGCCGGATCAGCAACTGGCGCTGGTGGCCGCCCCGGCGTGCGGGTGGGCGCCAGTCAACGCCGAGCAGCCCGCCGCCGCGGTCCGGATCGGCGACGGCTGGATCGACAACGGACGCCTGCGCGTCGAGTGGGACGATCACGGGTTGCTCACCTCGGTATGGGACGAGGCCGCCGGCCGGGAAGTGCTGGCCGCCCCCGAGCGGGGCAACCTGTTCCAGTTGCACGAGGACACCCCCGGCCATTTCGACGCCTGGGAAGTCGAGCGCAGCTATCTGGATCACGTCACCGACCTGGCGGAGGTGGACGCCATCGAAATCGTCGAGCGCCACCCTTTGCGGGGCGGAGTGCGTTTCGTGCGCCGCTTCGGTAGCTCGACGATCAGCCAGACGATGCGCCTGGCGGCGCGGTCACGGCGCCTCGAGTTCCATACCGACGTCGACTGGCACGAACGGCACCGGTTTCTCAAAGTGGCGTTCCCCGTCGCCATCCGGTCGACCCGGGCCACCTACCAGATCCAGCACGGGCACATCGAGCGGCCTACCGTCGAGAACACCAGTTGGGACGAGGCCCGTTTCGAGGTGTGCGGCCACCGCTGGGCCGATCTGAGCGAGACGGGCTACGGCGTGGCCCTGCTCAACGACGGCAAGTACGGCTACGACATACACGGCCACATCATGCGCCTGTCGTTGCTACGGGCCCCGGGCTATCCCGATCCGCAAGCCGATCAGGGCCGCCACCACTTCGCCTACGCCCTGTTGCCGCACCCCGGCAACCTGGTCGAGGTGATCGCCAGCGCCGAGGCGTTCAACCTGCCGCTCGCCATAATCCCCGGCGCGGGTACGGGACGGGTCGTCACCGTCGACCGTCCGGGCGTCAGTGGGCCCGGCGTCAGTGGGCCCGGCGTCAGTGTTGAGGCCGTCAAGTGGGCCGACCGGTCGGACGGTGTGGTGGTGCGGCTGTGCGAGGTGCTCGGCGGGCGCGGCCCCGTCGAGGTGACCCTCGAGGGCTCCTGGACCGCAGTGTCGCGGACCGACCTGCTCGAGCGGGACCTGGAGCCGGTCGACTTCGACGGCCGCACCGTGCGGCTCGAGCTGCGGCCCTTCGAGCTGGTGACGCTGCGCTGGCGCCAGCTCGCCAGCTCGCCAGCCCGCTAGCCGGGCGGGGTGTCGCGGAGCACGCCCATGGCGAAGTATTGGGCCGCGCCGCCGTAGGCCTGGGCCAGCGCGGTGCGCGCTCCGTCGACCTGGTGCTCGCCGGCCAGGCCCCGGACCTGGAGGGCGGCCTCGGCGAAACGGAGCATGCCCGAGGCGCCGATGGCGTTGGTGGACAGCACCCCGCCCGACGGGTTGACCGGAAAGGACCCGCCCAGGTCGGTCTCGCCGGTGTCGACCATCTTCCAGCCCTCGCCCGGGCCGGCGATGTCGTGGCCCTCCAGCCACATGGGCTCGTACCAGCTAAACGGCACGTACAACTCGGCCATGTCGATCTGGCTGCGGGGGTCGGTGATGCCGGCCTGGCGGTAGACGTCGTGAGCGCACTCCACCCCGGCCTGCGGGCGCACCGGGTTGCGCCCCGGAAATTGGCCCAGCTCGCTCCGCACCGCCAGCCCGTGGATCCACGCCGGTCGCCGCGGCGCCCGCCGGGCCCCCGTTTCGTCGGTGAGGATCACCGCGCAGGCGCCATCAGACGACGGGCAGGACTCGTGGAAGCGGATCGGTTCCCACAGCATGGGGGACTCTTTGACCTGCTCCAGAGTGAGGTCCGGCATCTTGAGGTGGGCGTAGGGGTTCTTGGCCGCGTTGCGCCGGTCTTTGACCGCCACCATCCAGCCGATGTACTCGGGGGCACCGGACTGCTCGATGTAGGCCCGCATCCACGGGGCGAAGGCGCCGCCCGCGCCGATGCCGCCGGAACGGCCGCCGGCCAGGCCCCACTGGGCGTTGCCCTCCGACTGCTTCTCCCACGACACGGCCAGCACCGTCTGGTGGATGCCGGTGATGACGTGGTGGGCGCCGACGACGAGCGTCGTCCCGCCGACCGACCCGGCGGTGTGCACCCGCAGAAGGGGCTTGTTGGTGGCGCCCAGGGCGTCGGCCAGGAAGAGCTCCGGCATGACGATGCCCTCGAAGGCGTCGGGGGCCTTGCCGACGACTACTGCGTCGACGTCTTGGAGGGTCAGCTCGGCGTCCTCCAGGGCCCGGTCGATCGCCTCCCGCAGGAGGCCGGCGATGGAGACGTCGTCGCGGCGCTTCTTGAAGTGGGTCTGCCCGATACCGACGATGGCGCAACGTTCCGTCATCAGTCACCCTCCAGCACGCAGACGAGGTTCTGCTGCAGCAGCGGGCCACTGGTGGCGTGGGCCAGGGCGCGCTGGGCGGTGCCGTCGATGATGCGGGCCGCCGCTTCCACGATGCGGACGAGCCCTACCGCCATGATGGGGTTGCCGGCCAGCGGCCCACCCGACGGGTTGATGTTGGCACCGGCGTCCAGGCCCAGGGATTGCCGCAGGATGACCTCCTGCGGACTGAAGGTGGACGACAGCTCGACCACGTCGAGGGGCCCGCCGTCGTAGCCGGCCTTCCGGGCGGCCAAGGTGGTCGACGACGACGTCGTCAGATGCCGCACACCCGGCTGGTGGGCCTCGACGCGGTGATCCATGCCCCGGATCCAGGCCGGCCGCGGGCACAGCGCCCGGGCCTTGTCGCCGCGGGCCAGGATGACCGCCACCGCCGCGTCGGAGATGGGCGGGACGTCGTGGCGGCGCAGCGGGGCCCGGAAATAGGGCTCGGCCAGGAGGGCGTCGACGTCGACGTCGCCGGCCAGTTGGGCGTTGGGGTTGGCCTTGGCGTGGCGGCGGCTGCGGGCCACCACCTCGGCGAAGTCCCGCTCGGTGGCCTTGCCGGCGTCGAGCAGGGCCCGGGCCTGGATGCCGGCGAGCGAGACCGGATCGACGCCGAGCGGGGCCAGGTAGTACGGGTCGAGCTGCTGGGCCCACACCTCGGCGGGGTCGGACGGCGACGACTTGCCCGACCCGAAGGCCAGGGCCACGTCGATGCCGTCCTCCTGCAGCCGCATCCAGGCCTCGTACATGGCCCAGGCCCCGTCGGCTTCGACATGGGACTCGGAGATGGGCGGCCAGGCACCGGCGGCTTCCAGGTTGGTCACGAAGGCGAAAGGACCGCCCGTCAGGTAGTCACAGCTCCCCGCACAGGTGAACCCGATGTCGCGGCGCTCGATGCCGGCCTTGTCAATGGCTCCCTGTACCGTCGGGACGAGGAGCTGCACCTCGCTGGGACCGGCCCGGCGCACCGACGGGGACTGGGCGTAGCCGACGATGGCGATATCGGTGGCGGGCATCAGAAGATGTGCTCCTTGTAGACGGCCTCTGACGCGTCGGGCTCGCCGGTCGCTTCGAAGGCCTCGACGACGGTGCCCAGGCCGCCCCAGCCCCGGTTGGAGAACCCGGCCGCGCTGCGTTCGGCGGGCGGCTTCCAGACGGCCTTGACCCGCAGCCCGGTGCGCAGCCGGGCGTGGGGGATGCCGACGATGTCCTGCCCGCCGAGGGCGGTGTCGGCGCCGTCCAGGAGCACCGACGCGTACACGAACGGCTCGGTCTCCTTCTGGCCGTAGTAGGCGACCGGCGTGATGACGGTAAAGCCGGTCACGGTCCCGCGGTCGACCAGCGCCACCTCGTCGGCCTCGCTGGTCGTCACCACGCACAGGGGGCAGTAGCCCTTGGAGGGCACGTAGACGCGGCCGCAGGACGGGCACTGGTGGCCGACGATGTGGCCCTCGAGCAGCCGGTCGACGAACCGGTTGAGGTTGGGGGTGAGCTGCTCGCGGTAGGTGAGGGAGACCAGGTGCTCCATCACCAGGTACTCCTTTGGCACCAGGTACTCCTTTGGCACCAGGTGCTCCTTTGGCACCAAGTGCTCCGTCTGCTCTGGCGCATCGGTCATGACCGGACCGGTTCCCAGGCTTCGAGGTCGGTGACCAGCCCGTGCGGCTCGGGGCGGAAGCGGGGCTGCACCTTCATCCCGGTTGACATGGCGTCGATGGTGCCGGCGTCGACGGCGTGCACCATGGCCGTGTCCGCCCCGTCGGGGGTGACCAGGGCGAAGGCGAAGGGATGGTCGAGCGGGTGCTTGGCGCTGGGCTGGTCCACCCAGGTCCAGGCCGTCACCGTGCCGTGCGGACCCACCGGGACCATTTCGGTCCCCAGCGTCGCGCCGGTCTCGGGGTCGTACTCGAGCGGGGGCATCAGCACCCGGCCGTCCGTGGCCCGGATGCCCAGCAACCGGCCCTCGCGCAGCCCTTCCAGGAAGGCGCCGACCACGGGGCCGAGGGTGCGGCTGTAGGGGAACTCGAGTTTGGTCTCCGTGGTTCTCAGCACTGTGGTTCTCAGCACTCCAAAATAAGAACACATTCTAGTTATGGGAGCAAACGAACCGCGAAGTCGCGGTGGTCGGTCCGGCTAGGCGGGTTCAGCGGCCAGAGTGGCGCCCAGCCGTTGCAACTGCTGGGTGGCCCCGCCGAGCATGAACTCGATCTGTTTGGCCCAGATGAAATAGCGGTGGATGGTGTGCTCGTTGGCCACGCCCATGCCACCGTGCAGGTGGACCGCGGCGTGAGCCACCCGGTGGCCGGCTTCGGCAGCCCAGAACTTGGCCACCTCCACCTCGGTCGTGGCCGGCCGGCCCTCGCTCAGGCGCCAGGCGGCCTGCCACAGGGTGAGGCGGGCTGCTTCGGTGTCGATGTAGCTGTCGGCGCACCGGTGCCCGACGGCCTGGAAGGTGGCGATGGGCCGTTCGAACTGCACCCGGGTCTTGGTGTACTCGGCGGTGTCCGCCAGGGCTTGCTCGACGACGCCCAGCTGGAAGGCGCACCAGGCCGCGGTGACGTGCTCCACGATGCGGCGCAGGATGTCGGCCCCGGCCGCCTCCGAGCCGAGGACGGCTGCAGCGGGTACCGGCGCCTGGTCGAGGACCAACTGGGCGACGCTGTCCCGGTTGGTGGTCACCTGGCGGGTGACGGTCATCCCGGGCGTCCCTTTTTCCACCAGGAAGCAGGCCACCTGTCCGGGCTCGACGCGGGCCGGGACCACGAACAGGTCGGCGATGGGGCCGGCGGGCACCGCCGTCTTGATGCCGTGCAGGCGGTAGCCATCGCCGTCCGGAGTGGCCGTGGTGGCCGGCGCCGCCGCGTCCGGGTTGTGCGACTCGGCCAGGGCCGCGGTGAGCACCGCTCGCCCCTCGATGGCGGGCCGGACCCAGGTGTCGCGCTGGGCGGCCGTTCCGTAGCGGGCGATAGGGGCGGCCGCCCCGACGATGGCGGGCAGCACCGGCACCGGTGCCAGCCGGCGCCCGAGCTCCTCGAGGACCAGGCACTGCTCGATGAACCCGAAGCCGCCGCCGCCTGATTCCGCGGGCAGGGCGATGCCCAGCAGGTCCGCGTCGGCCAGGGTGCGCCACAGTTCGGGGTCGAAGCGGTCGGTTCCGGCTTCGATCTCCCGCAGCCGGTCAGGGGTGGCTTTGTCGGCCAGGATGCGCCGGGCCAGGGCCGCGATCTCCAGCTGCTCGTCAGTGAAGGCGAAGTCCATGGCCTTACCGGGGCGCCCGGGGCATGCCGAGGGCCACCATGGAGATGATGTCCCGTTGGATCTCGTTGGTCCCGCCCCCGAACGTGAGGATGAGGGCCGAGCGGTAGGCCCGTTCGATCCGGCCTCGCACCACCGCGGCGGGGGAGCCGCCTGCGACGTAGGCGTCCTCGCCCATGCACTCCATGAGCAGGCGGTACGCCTCGGTGTAGAACTCGGTGCCGAACACCTTGGTGGCCGAGGCGTCCGCCGGGCTGACGCCGTTGTTGACCCCCCAGGCGATCTTCCAGTTGATCAGCTTGAGGAACTCGGTCTTGGCGTGCACCCGGGCCAGGTTGATCTGCACCCACTCCTGGTCGATGATCCGCCGCCCATCGGGCAGCCGGGTCGCCTGGGCCCAGCGGCGCACCTCGTGCAGCGACTGCTGCACCCCCGCGGCCGAGCACAACGCCACCCGCTCGCGGTTGAGCTGGCCGGTGATCAGTTTCCAGCCCCCGTGTTCCTCGCCGATGAGGGCACTGGTGGGCACCCGGACGTCCTCGTAGAACGTCTGGCTGGTGGTGGTCCCCGTAACCGTCGGCACCGGCGTCCATCTGAACCCGGGCGCGTCGGTGGGCACCACCAGCACCGACAGGCCCTGGTGGCGGCGCTCCTCCGGGTTGGTCCGGACCGCCAGCCACACGTAGTCGGCGTACTGGATCAGGCTGGTCCACATCTTCTGGCCGTTGATGACGAACTCCTCGCCGTCGCGGGCCGCCTTGGTCTTGAGGGCCGCCAGATCGGTCCCGGCGTCCGGCTCGGAGTAGCCGATGGCGAAGTGCAGGTTGCCGGAGAGGATCCGGGGCAGGAAGAAGTCGCGTTGCTCGGGGGTGCCGTAGGCCATGATCATGGGGCCGATGGCGTTGATGGTGAGGAAGGGCACGGGGGCGCCGGCCTTGGCTGCCTCGTCGGTGAAGATCAGTTGCTCCAGCATGGAGCGGTTTTGGCCGCCGTACTCCGCCGGCCACCCGATCCCGAGCCAGTCGTCCTCGCCCATGCACTCCATGAGCAGGCGGTACGCCTCGGTGTAG
>DASXZS010000225.1:0-7873 GCA_036501785.1 Acidimicrobiales bacterium
CGCGTCGAGATTGGTCAACTCCAGCCCGGCCCGTGATTCACCGCCGTCGCTCATCGGGGAAACAGTGGCATGGTGCGGCGGTGGCCGCCAGCGCCGGCTAGTCGATGAGGACTGATCAGCCCTCAAGCTGGTGTGGCGCAAAGAGCACCGAGGGCGATCTGACCCGGCTCGCCCTGGGGCCCGCGGGACGCTCCTTTTTCAACCGAGAAAGACGGGCCCAGCAGCCGGCCGACGCGGCTTGGCCGACCTAGCCCCTGACGAGGCCAACCGTGGGACGCCATGCTCAGCCCAGCGGGGTGCTCGGTGTCAGGTCGCGGTTGCGCACGGCGGTCTCGACGACCGCCCGGCGGGAGGCGGCGCGGCGCTTCGGCGGCGGGTTGGGCACGGTGGTGATCGACGCCGCGATCAGGTCGGTGTAGGCGTCTTGGCGCAGCCGGGTGGACAGGGTCTGGGCTTCGTTCTTGAGCTTCGCCGTCAGGCCCGCGACGGACAGCCCCACCGCGCTGAGGAGGCTGGTGATGGCCTCGACCCATCCCAGCGGATGCTTTTGGCTGGCGGCTTTGACGAACCCGAGCAGCAAGCCCACGCCGATCCCGGCGGCGACCAGCTGGGGAAAGTACGCCCGAGCCGCCTTGAGCAGCACGCGCCAACTTCGGACGACCTGGTAGGGCTTGACCAGCTGGGTGGGGTCCTGGCGCAGCACCACTAACTCGTACCAGTTGCGGGTCTGCTGGTACAGGTCCTCCTGGACGGTCGGCTGGCGACGCCAGTCCGCATCTGCCGCCAGCAGCTTCCAGACCTCCAGGGACCCGGTGATGGCCGGTGCCGCGAACTCTTCGACATAGTCGGAGAGGCGGCCGGCCAGCCGCGTCAGCTCGGCGCACCGCAGGTGGTTGAACAGGAAGGGCCACGAGTCCCATCCCGTGGCCGCGGCGGGGTCGAGCGCCCAGTAGCACTCGGCCAGACCGCGGCCGAGCTGGTAGCCGCACGCCTGGGTGTCCGAGATGGCGGTCAGGTGGTCCTGCACATGGGCGTCGAAATGCCACAGCAGGAGGGCGAGGGCCTCCCAGGCGTCATGTTGGTCCGCGGCGGAGGTGGGGCCGGCGGCGCGCAGCTCCGCCAACCTGAGGACGGCCCGGTCGATCGCCTCGCCGAAGTTCGAATGACCGGGTCGGATGTCAACACCAAGTTTCCTGGCCAGATGGATCAGCACCACCTGGGCTTCGATGCGCAACTCGGTTGGGGACCGCTGGACGCGCAACGGCAGGGGGTCGTCGAGGCCGGGAGGCAGGTTGACCACCACACCCGTCGGCCCCCCGGGCCGGCTGCGACCCCTGACTTCGGCCACGGCCCAGCCCAGCCGGATGGCAGACAGCACCCAGTCCTCATCACGGGGGCGACGGTCGAAGGCGACGGTCATGTCCTCATGTCCTCATGTCGTCATGTCCTCATGTCCCGCTGGGGCTCCATGGCACCGCGGGTGGTGACAGCGTGGGCGGATCCATGAAGCTGGGATGGTCGAAATCGAGCATGTCGAGGGGGTCGTTGGCTGCGGCGTCGCGGGCCGTGAGCGGCGGCAGGTTCCATTTGCGTTCGATCAGCTTCAACGCCGATGTGTGGTCGTAGATGGTATGCGAGACATAGTTGGGTTTGGCGTACGGGGACACCACGACCGCGGGCACCCGGAAGCCGTAGCGGTCGTACCGGCCCGCGCCAGTATCGGCGGCCTTGAGTTTCGTCCAGTCACCGAGCTGTTGCAGCACCCACCGCAGGGGCCCCCCCACCTGCAGCAGGCTGCGCGGCATGACGCCGTCGGGCTCGACTGCGGGAGGCGGCGGGACGTGGTCGAAGGAGCCGCCGTGTTCGTCGTAAAACCAGATGAGCAGGGTGTCCGGCCATCCTTTGCCGCCCATGACCGCCTTGATCACCTCGGCCGCGAACCCCTCCCCGATCCGCACGTCCTGCGGGTTCTCCTCCGAACAGGCCTGGAAATCCGGGTCCACGATGCTCACCGCCGGCAGGGTGCCGTCGCGCGCGTCCTGGAAGAATCGGCTGACAGGCTTGAGGTGGCCGGCGCACCGCAACACGCCGAGCGGATAGATGTCCGCCGTGAACTGCAGGTTGTCCAAGCCGATCTTGAGGAACTGGGGAAAGAAATTGGCGGACAACAGACGGAGCCCCCGTCCGCTGCGAATGCCCACGTTTCCGAACACTCGCCGGGCGAGCCCCGTCCAGCCGACCGCGTGGTGGTAATTGCTCCACGAAATGCGGTGGCGGTCGAGCAGGTCGAAAATGGTGCCGGAGCGGGGATAGTCGAGCATGCCGGCGAAGACGTCGTCGATCAGCCCATTGGCGGTGGCCGCCATCAGGAACCGTCGGTTGGGGAACGTCGGTCCGAGCAGGGAGCTGAACCACCGATCGGCCAAGGGGAAGGTGCGGGCCAGGTCGGCGTAGAACGGAAGGTCCTCCGCAGTCCAGTACCCCATGGCGACTTTCGGGTCGCCTCCGGGCACCGTCTGTTCGATGCTGGAGACGAAGCCGTCGTTGTTGCCGTCGGCGAACTGGATGTGGCTGGCGTTCCACGTCTGGGTCGGCACCCCTCCGTGCTGGATGGTGGACGGAAACCGGTAGGGACGGACGACGCCACCGTCCAGCCGCTCGTTGCTCGGTCCCCAGCCGCCGTCGGCCTCCTGGGTCAAGCCTTCCCCGTGACCGAGCGTCCCGAAATAGTTGTCGAAGGAGTGGTTCTCCATCATCAGCAACACGATGTGGCGGATCTGTGGGAGGCAGTCGGTCCCGGGGGGCTGGGTCGCGTCCGCGACGGCTGCGGCGTCTTTGGACTTGTCGCGGTGGCGAAGACGCCGGGCCGCGAGAGTCCGGTCGATGGCGCCGAGCACGGTCGCCATCGTTCCACACCGGCTATGGCCCGATCGGGGATCCGCCGGGTGCCGCCGGGTGCCGGCGGGGCGTTCGCGTAGTTAGGTCAGTTAGTCGCGCCGGTTGAAGACATCCGGGTCGAAGGGGGCGAGGCCGGGCATCCCGGCCATACCGAGGTGGCCGTGCCCGTCGGAGCCGCCCGTGGTGATCCCCAGCAGGTCTTCGTAAGTGCGCAACGCCGAGTAGTGGTTGTACGGCGTGGTGTTCACCGTCCCCGGGGTGATCCACTTGCGGTTGAGGAGGAGGGCCGCGGGAATGGCAGCGGTGGTCGCAGCGGGGGTGGCGGTCGCGGTGGCCCCGGCCAGGACCAGCCCGAGGAGCCCAGCGCCGATAGCCCGTCCGGGCCGGCGCCACGGGAGAAGGGAGACGACCACTCGTAGCATGGTAAGGAACGGACCTGGACGAAAGCCGGCCAGTCGGTTACGACCGCGCCCCGTGTCGGTGAAGAGTCAGTGAACAGACGGGAGGGGACGGGACCGTCAGAGCGCGACTGAACGGACTGGTTACGGGTACCGGTCTCGGTACTTACGGGTTCCGGTCTCGGTAGCCTGACGCCTCCGCCGCCCAGGAGGTCAAGACCGTGCAAACCACGACCGTGCAACCGTCGGGATACGTTGAACGCCCCGACTACCGCGTCGACCTGCTCCGCCGCCGCAACCGGGTAACCGTCCGCCACGGCGATCAGGTGCTGGCCGAGACGAACGCCAGCATCTTGGTGGACGAGCAGGACCACGGCCTGGTGTTCTATCTTCCCCGCACCGACGTGCGCCTGGATCTGCTGGTCGGCACGGACGATCACTCCCGGTGCCCATTCAAGGGTGACGCCTCGTATTGGCGGCTGGCTGACGGCACTGAGCCGGTGGCGTGGACCTACGAGACCCCGTACCCGGAAGTGGCCGCCATCGCCGGCTACCTGGCCTTCTACCAGGACCGGGTCCACGTCGAGGTGGGTCAGGCCGGCTAACGGCCCTGCCCGTCCCGGCTCCGCCACCTGGTCGCATGCCGCCACCTCGTCGGATCGCTCGAGGGCTCGGGACGCTTGGCTCGGGACGCTTGGCTCGGGACGCTTGGCTCGGATTTAAGTCAGTTCCATATCGTATTTGATATACAACTGACTCCTATCGGGCCGGACCCCGGCGCCGGTACTGAGGCGGCAGCTGGGCGCGGCGACAACCGGGCGACGGTGGCGGCTGGGACGGGGTGGGGTTCGAGTCCCGGAAGCCAGGCGGCCACGTAGTCGGCGAGTTGCTCGGCCAGGGCGGGGTTCGGGGGTCGGGTGGTGGCGTCGGGGTCGAGGACCTCGCCGCTGGCATGGAGTCCGACTTTGACGCCCCGCCCGGGCACGGGAAGGCCATAGCCGGCGAACCGGTTGGCCGGGCCCTCGTCGCCCGCGTCGTAGTGCACGAAGGCGGGCCAGCCGTCGGCCGGACTCGCCAGGAAGTACGCCGGCTGCTCGTGGGTGACTCGGATGGCGGGCAGCGCGAGCGCCGGCGGCGTCAGCCGGGGCGCCCACGCGCCCGCGGCAACGACCGCAACCCCGGTCTCGATTTCGCCCTGCTCCGTTGCTACGACCACCTGCGTGTCGGTCATCTTGTCGATGCGGGCCCGACAGTCGAAGAGGAGGGTGGCCCCGTGGCGTTCTGCCAGAGTTTGCAAGGCCGCCAGCGCCCGATCGGCGTGCAGCCGGCCGGCGTCTGGCTGGAACAGCACCTCGCCTTCGAAGCGCATGCCCGGCCATCGCGCCATGGCCGCCTCGGCGCCGAGCGCCTCGAACGCCACGCCGAACCGGCCGAGGACGCCGCCGATGGTGTCGACCACTTCTAGCCCGTGGTCCACCCCTCCGGTGGTCTCCAGTAGCGCCTGACCACACTCCTCCTCCAGCTGGCGCCACCCCGCCAGGCTCTCGATCGCCAACTGGACGTAATCGGGCTCCGAGTAGGCCAGTCGGAAGATGCGCGAGTCACCGTGCGAGCCGCCGCGGGTGTGCCCTCGCGGGTACTGGTCGACCAGGACCACCGAAGCACCGCGGGTGGCTAGCCACCCGGCAGTGGCCGAACCCATGACGCCGGCGCCAATAACCGCGAAGTCGCTGGTCCTGACCATCAGGGTGAGATTATGGCCGGGCGCGGCCCGCTGAGAGGCCGCGCCAGATGGAGGCCGTTGTCATCGAACGGGCCCGCGGACGGGCCCGCGCCATCAGGACGTCGGCGGTAGCGACGCCGGTGGGAGCGGGTCAGCCGGCGGCGGGCTCGAAGGTGAGATCGAGCCGCAGCGGCCCTGAGATCCCGCCCAGCGGCGAACGCCACTCCGGTGCGCCGGCCACCTTCACGTGGCGCAGGTTCCGGGCCAGGATGGGCAACGCCTCCTGCATCTCGGCCCGGGCCAGGCTGGCGCCGAGGCAGTGATGGGCCCCGCCGCCGAACCCGAGCTGCCCGTCCGGGCGGGGCGCGTCGACGTCGAAGCGGTCGGGATCGGGGTAGATGTGCGGGTCATGATTGGCGCCGACGAGCGACAACGACACCAGGCTGTCAGCCGGGATCACCCAGCCATCGACCTCCAACTCGCGATTGGTAACCCGAGGCACCACGGCCACCACGCCGCCGACACGCATGACCTCCTCGACCACCGCGGCCGCCAGGTCGGGACGATCGGCCAAGCGGGCCCATTCCTGCGGGTGCTCGGAGAAGGTGACCATGGCCACCGCCAGCTGATTGCGGGTGGTGTCGTAGCCGGCGAAGAGCAGCCCGCCCAGGAGGGAGAGGAGCTCGTGGTCGTTGAGCCGGTCCCGCCCATCGCGCGCCGCAATAAGTTCGGATACCAGGTCGTTCCGAGGCTGGCGCCGGCGGTCTGCCACCAGGTCCCTGAGGTACTCCGACATCGCCGCCTGGGCCGCCTCCACCTCCCCGCGGTGCATGGACAGCTCGAAGGATAGGAGGTGGGTCAGCGAATCGCCCCAGCGGGCGAAGAGGTGATGGTCCTGGCGGGGCACCCCCATGAGATGGGCGATGACCTGCACCGGGTAATGGTCGGCGAAGTCGGCCATGAAATCGCACTTGCCGGCCAGGGCGAACTCACCAATCAGCTCGGTGACCAGTCGGCGCATGAACTCACGGTGCCCGTCAACCGCCTTCGGGGTAAAAGACCGGGCGACCAGGCGTCGGATCCGGGTGTGGTCCTCGCCCTCCTGGGCGAGCAGGGAGGAGGCGGCCATCTCGTACACCGGGCCCGCATCGACCCCTTGCAACCGGACGAGATGCAGCAGCGAACTGTGCAGGCTGCGGTCCCGCAAGAGCTCGTGGACCCGAGCCCGGTCGACGATCAGGGCGCCGATCGGCGTGCGGATAACCGGCGACTGTTGGCGCAGGGCCGAGACGGCCGCACCGGGGTCGGCCAGAAAGGCGGGATCGAACAGGTTCAGGAAGGGCGCCTCTTCGAGCGACCTCGGCATGGTCTAGATGGCGACGGGTTGAACGCTCAAGGCCTCCGTGAAGTCGCCGCGTAGGACGCGGATGGCCAGCTGCCCGTTGGCCAGAGTGGCCTCGACCGCCCGGCCGTAGCCGTCGGGCAGGTCGATCTCCCGTTCGTAGCAGCCGTACTCCCACTCGTGGATCAGGAAGTGGCGCGGGCCGGCGCTGCGGAGCCGGGCCCAGAAGCGCAAGGCGCCGGGCCGGATCTCGATGGTCACGTCCGCGGCCGTGACTGCCGGCACCGGGGCCAGCACCACCAGCGCCCCCGGTGTCTCGTAGACGTTGACCGGGACGGACTGGGGCCGCATGGTCGCCTCGGCCGTCGCGGTCGCCTCGGCCACCTCGTCCCGGGTGGGATGGTTGCCACTCATACCCGCGACGGTACCTCCTCCGCGTCCCCGCCGACGTCCCGCGCCATCGTTTCCTCGAGCGCCTCCCGGTTCAGACGGGCAGGTTTTGCTCCAGAGAAGGTCGTCTGGCCGGCACCGGCGCCGGGTGCGGCACGCCCGGCTGGTCGGGGAGCCCGTCGACGAACACCACCTGGTTGGTGCGCACGGCCGACACCGCCTCGCCGGGGATGATGAGGCCCACCAGATTGAGCGGGTCGGTGGCGTTGACCACGACCCGCTCCCCCGTACGCGGCATCTTGCGGACGTGCGCCAACTGCTCGGCCGCCTCCGGGAGGGCGTACTGCTCGCCGCTGAAACCGGTGACGAACCGGCCGCCCCGCACCAGGCCTCGATCCTCGAGCCGGCGCAGGGCCCACTGCAGGTCCCGCCAGGGCAGGCGCAGGGTGTCCTGCCCGGCCAGGTCCCGGAACACGACACCCCAGCGGTTGAGCAACTGCTCGGCGACGGCCTCGGCCAGCTCCTCGCGGTCGATCTCGCTGGCGGCCGCGGGGACGAGCGCCCACCGGCCGGCGGAACCGGAGGCGGCCGGGGTGCGGGCGGCGCGGCCCAGGCGCGACATGCGGCGGGGCACGGGCCGGCTGCGGTCGGCGGTCACTCGGGCCCGGATGGCGCCGAAGCCGTCGCACATGACCAGGCCGCGGGCCACGCCCTCCCACAAGCCCCGCTCGATGTCGTCAGCCAATCTTCGGGTGGCGCCGGCCAGGTCGGACGCGAACGACGCCCCGCGCTGGCGGAGGGTGTCGATGATCTCGGCAGTGGCGCCCACGGTCGGCTGTAGCGGCGGCGCGCCGCCGCGGGCGGCGTCCAGCAGCCAGGGCAGATCAGGCCGGAACACCACCGCGATCGGCGTGGCCTTGGAAGGGGCGCCCACCGGGCCGTCGGCGTCGGGGCGGGGCCGGGGGATGAGGCGCAGCCAGGCCACCTCGCCGTCGTGGCACAGCCGGTCCAACCAGCCGGCCTCGTAGTGACGGAGCCGCCGAGCGAGCAGCTCGGGCTCCCAGGCGACCGCCGCGGCCTCGTAGCCCTGCAGCTGCTCGATGACCGCCGACAGGCCACCGT